>NZ_SSDN01000073.1:0-267 GCF_004794355.1 Microbacterium sp. K36
CGGGGGCGGCGAGCGCCGCGGTGAGAGCGGTGGGCGCGGCCAGCCCGTCGTGGGCACGGAGCACGGCCCGCAACGCCTCGCGGCCGAGCCAGGATCCGCTTCCGAAGTCGCCCAGCTCGGGGCCCCAGCCGTCGACCAGACGCGCACCGGAGGGGTCGACGCCCAGCGCCACGGCTCCGGTGCCGGCGATGAGCAGCACGCCGGCCGCGCCGTCGAGGGCGCCCGCATGGGCGGTGACCACGTCCGACGCCACTGCCACGCGTGCGC
>NZ_SSDN01000074.1:0-73738 GCF_004794355.1 Microbacterium sp. K36
CGGGGGCGGCGGCTTCGGCCGGAGCGGCCTCGGCGGCAGCAGGGGCATCGCCGGCAGGGGCCGCGCCGCTGCCGTCACCGATGCGGGCCAGCAGAGCACCGACCTCGACGGTCTCGTCCTCGGCGACGAGGATCTCCTCGATGACGCCGGTGACGGGGGAGGGGATCTCGGTGTCGACCTTGTCGGTCGAGATCTCGAGCAGGCCCTCGTCCGCCTGGACGGTGTCTCCCACCTGCTTGAGCCAGCGGGTGACCGTACCCTCTGTGACGCTCTCACCGAGAGCGGGGAGGACCACGGATGTGCTCATGACTGAGTCTCCTTCAGAAGTTGTATGACGCTTGTCTAGCTTAGTGACTCGGGCACCGGTTGGTGCTCAGAGGGCGTGCAGGGGCTTTCCGGCCAGCGCGAGGAAGGCTTCGCCGAGTGCCTCGCTCTGGGTCGGGTGGGCGTGGATGAGCGGCGCGATGTCCTCCGGGTGGGCTTCCCACGCGACCGCGAGCTGCCCCTCGGTGATGAGTTCGCCGACGCGGTCGCCGAGGAGATGTACACCGAGGACGGGACCGTCCTTGAGGCGGACGACCTTGACGAGGCCGCCCGTGCCGATGATCTCGCTCTTCCCGTTCCCCGCGAGGTTGTACTCGTAGGAGTGGACGGCATCGGCACCGTGCGCGGCGACCGCCGCCTCCTCCGTGAGACCGACCGAGGCGACCTCGGGGCTGGAGTAGGTGACCTTCGGGATCTGCACGTCAGGCACGTTCACGGGGGAGAGGCCCGCGATGCGCTCGGCGACCGCGATCCCCTGCTGGAACCCGCGGTGGGCGAGCTGGAGGCCCGGGACGATGTCGCCGACCGCCCAGATGCCAGGGACGCCGGTGCGGAGCTCGTCGTCCACTGTCACGAACCCACGGTCCAGGCGCACTCCGGCTTCCTCGAATCCCAGGTCGGCGGTGGCGGGGCCGCGGCCGACGGCGACGAGGAGGTAGTCGGCGGTGAACTCCTTGCCGTCCTCCAGTGTGACGGTCACGGAGGAGTCGTCCTGCGTGGCGGTCTGGAAGCGTACGCCGAGCGAGTACTGGATGCCGCGGCGACGGAAGGCGCGCTCGAGGCCCTTGCTCATCGCGATGTCCTCGTTCGGGACGAGGTGGGGCAGCGCCTCCACGATCGTCACCTCGGCACCGAAGGAGCGCCACACGCTCGCGAACTCGACGCCGATCACGCCGCCGCCCAGGATGAGCACGCGCTCGGGGATGACGTCCAGGGCGAGTGCCTGCTCGCTGGTCAGGATGCGTCCGCCGATCTCCAGCCCGGGCAACGAGCGGCTGTAGGAGCCCGTGGCGAGGATCACGTCCGTGCCCACGTAGACGTCGTCGCCCACGCTGACGCTCCGGTCCGTGTTGAGGCGGCCGAGCCCGGGGACCGTCGTGATCCCGCGCGCCTTCACGAGCCCCTCGAGGCCCTTGTACTTCTTGGCGACGATGCCCTCGCGGTACGTGCGCACGCCCGCGGGGTCGATCCCGCCGAACGAGGCCGTGACGCCCACGGAGGAGGCGTCGCGCACGTGGTCCGCCACCTCGGCGGCGTGCAGCAGCGCCTTCGTCGGGATGCACCCGCGGTGGAGGCATGTGCCTCCCACCTTGTCCTTCTCGATCAGCGCGACGGACTTGCCGAGCTCGCTGGCTCGCAGTGCCGCGGCGTACCCGCCGCTGCCGCCGCCCAGGACGACGATGTCGAAGGTGTGGGTTGTCATGGGTGTCATGCCTCCGGGTGGGATGCTGCTTCGGCGAAGGCGATGATCGATCGGACCATCGCCCCCGTGGGGCCCTTCTCGGTGAAGCCGTAGGGGGCGCCGGCGTGTTCACCGGAGCCCGCGATGTCGAGGTGCACCCAGGGGATGCGCGGCGCGTCATCCGCGTCCGAGGTGCGGCCGACGAAGCGCCGCAGGAAGAGGCCGGCGAACGAGGCGCCGCCCATCCGGTCTCCCATGTTGGCGTTGATCATGTCGGCGATGGGGGAGTCCAGCGTCTCCTCCATGTAGGCGGGCAGAGGCATGTGCCACGCCGGCTCTCCCGTGCGCGCGGCGGCGGCGAGGAACTCCGCGACCGTCTCGTCGTCGCCGAAGACGCCGGTGTGGCGGTGGCCGAGGGCCGCGACGATCGCGCCGGTGAGGGTCGCGACGTCGATGATGACGTCGGGATTCTCCCGGCTCGCTGCGACCAGCCCGTCGGCGAGGACGAGGCGCCCCTCGGCGTCGGTGTTCAGCACCTCGACGGTGGTGCCGTCGAGGATGCGGATGACGTCGCCGGGGCGGAGGGCACGACCGGAGGGCATGTTGTCGGTGATGCAGAGCCACGCCGTCACATGCACGGGGAGGCGGAGAGCGGCGATGGCGCGGAGCGCGGCGAGAGAGGTCGCGGCACCCGCCATGTCGAACTTCATGCCGACCATCGACGCGGCCGGCTTCAGGGAGAGCCCACCGGTGTCGAACGTGATCCCCTTGCCGACGAGGGCGATGTGGCGCTGCGCGTCCGCGGGCGCGTAGTCGAGGCGGACGAGGCGCGGCGGTCGGTCGGATCCCTGGCCGACGCCGAGGATGCCGCCGAAGCCCTGTTCCGCGAGAGCGGTCTCGTCGAGGATCTCCACGGTGACATCCAGGTCCGCGACGCTGTCGGCAGCGCTCTGCGCGAGCTGCGCGGGGCTCTGCCACTCGGCGGGCACGTTCACGAGGTCTTTGACGAGGGCGACAGCTTCGCCGGTGGCATGGGCGCGGGCGATCGTCTCGTCGTCGAGCGGGGCGTGGACGACGACCGCCGTCGCCCGCTTCTTCCTGCCGTTCTCGGCGCGGTAGTCGTCGAAGCGGTAGCCGCCGAGGACGGCGCCCTCCGCCGCGGCGGCCGCGTGCTTCTCGAGCCCGGCCGCGAGGCCGAGCGCGACCGTGTCGAAGCCGGTCAGGGAGCGGAGAGCCACGCCGGCTGCGCTCCGAACGGACGCGTCGTCGATGGTGGAACCGACGCCGACGACGGCGAAGGGCAGGCTCGTCACCTGCGGCGCATAGACCCTGGTGAACCCGCCGGCGGCGCCGGTGAAGCCGATGCCCGCCAGGACGTCGGCGAGACCGGGATGAGCCGCCAGCGACTCGGCCGACTCGGAGAGATCGGGGACGACGAGCACTGCGGCATCGGCAGCGCTTCCGGGGAACTGATCGGTGGTGTGCGAGAGCACGGGAAGCGTCATGCTCTCCATCCTAGGATCTCTGCACCGGGGTCGTCGGTCCGGCGGCCGGGGTGTGTTCGCTCTCAGCGAGACACGTCAGAGCCCGGCTCCGGGTGCGGCTCGTAGCATGGAGACATGCCCTTCTCCGGAGAGATCCACGAACGCGTCGCGAACGCCCCCGCGGTGCCCCACGGCCTGCCTCTCGTGATGCTGCTCACCGGTTTCACCGACGCAGGCAGTGCGGTGTCCGGGCTCATCGATCACCTGCGGGAGACGACGTCGCCGCAGCCGCTCGCGATCTTCGACAACGATGTGCTCCTCGACTACCGCGCGCGCCGCCCGGTCATCTCGTTCGACCAGGACCACCTCGCCGAGTTCCGCCCGCCGCGCCTCGAGCTCTCCCTCGCCACGGACGCGCTGGGACGCCCGTTCCTGCTGCTCACCGGGTATGAGCCCGACTTCGCGTGGAATGCCTTCGCGGAGACCGTTCTGGATCTCGCTGCGGAGTTCGAGGCCTCGGGACTGCACTGGGTCCACTCGATCGCGATGCCCGTGCCGCACACGCGTCCCATCGGGACGACGGTGAGCGGGAATCGGCGCGATCTCGTGGTGTCGCACTCCGTGTGGCGTCCGCGTACGCAGGTCCCGGCGACCGCGGGTCACCTGCTCGAGTTCCGGTTCGCGGAGCGGGGCGAGCGCGTCGTCGGCTTCGTGCTGCTGGTGCCGCATTACCTCGCCGAGACCGAGAATCCGGAGGCGGTCAGCGCGGCAGCGGAGAAGCTGATGGCCTCGACCGGGCTCGTGCTCATGCTCGACGCAGTCCAGGAGCGGCGTGCGGACTACATCGCGAGGGTGGACGAGCAGGTCGCCGCGAACGACGAGCTGCAGCAGATGGTGCACAACCTCGAGCGGCGGTACGACGCCTACATGGCCGGTCGTGACCCCGAGGACGACTCGTACGACGAGGGCGGGTTCAGCGAACGCGACCTGCCCAGCGCCGATGAACTCGCGGCCGAGCTTGAGCGCTACCTCGCCTCGCGTCCGTCCGGCGACGAGGACAAGCCGGGGCGCGGCTGAATCTCTCGCAGCGGATCGCCCTCGAATGCGTCCTCATCGCCATACGTGTGCGATACTAGGAGTCCGACCCGTTGTCAATCAGTGTTTTCGAGCGCTGGACTTGACAAGGGTCTTACTAGTGTCCGAAATGTCCCGGGGTCTCCCAGCGGCCCCGTGAAAGGCGAAACGTGACTCCTGCCACGACGAAGAACACGCGGACGAAGAAGGCCGATCAGATCACCGCGGATCCCGAGGTCGAGGACGTCGAAGCGACCGAAGCGGCTCCCGCGCCCAAGCGTGCCGCGGCCAAGCGCGCCCCCGCGAAGAAGAAGAAGGCGGACGACGTCGTCGAAGAGGACGACGCCGCTGCGGCCGAAGACGCCGCGGGCGACGAGGAGGAGGACGACACGAAGCCGGCCTTCACCGAGCCGCTGCCGACCGGTGCGATCGTCATTTCCTCCAAGGATGACGAAGAGGTCCCGGTCTACTCGACTCAGATCACCGGAGCCACGGCGGACCCGGTCAAGGACTACCTGAAGCAGATCGGAAAGGTCGCGCTGCTGAACGCGGCCGAAGAAGTCGAGCTCGCGATGCGCATCGAGGCGGGTCTCTTCGCGGAGGAGAAGCTCTCCGCGATGTCCCCCGCCGAGAAGACGAGCCAGCTCGGACTCGACCTGCAGTGGGTCGCCCGTGACGGTCAGCGCGCGAAGAGCCACCTGCTGGGCGCGAACCTCCGTCTCGTGGTCTCTCTCGCCAAGCGGTACACCGGTCGGGGCATGCAGTTCCTGGATCTGATCCAGGAGGGCAACCTCGGTCTCATCCGCGCGGTCGAGAAGTTCGACTACACCAAGGGCTTCAAGTTCTCGACCTACGCCACCTGGTGGATCCGTCAGGCCATCACCCGCGCCATGGCCGACCAGGCCCGCACGATTCGCATCCCGGTGCACATGGTCGAGGTCATCAACAAGCTCGCCCGCGTGCAGCGGCAGATGCTGCAGGACCTCGGTCGCGAGCCCACTCCGGAGGAACTGAGCCGCGAGCTCGACATGACGCCGGAGAAGGTTGTGGAGGTGCAGAAGTACGGCCGCGAGCCGATCTCGCTGCACACCCCGCTCGGTGAAGACGGAGACAGCGAGTTCGGTGACCTCATCGAGGACACCGAGGCCGTGGTCCCTGCCGACGCCGTGGGCTTCACGATGCTGCAGCGTCAGCTCGAGCAGCTCCTCGACTCGCTCTCCGAGCGGGAGGCCGGCGTGATCCGGATGCGCTTCGGCCTGGGCGACGGTCAGCCGAAGACGCTCGACCAGATCGGTGACACGTTCGGCGTGACGCGTGAGCGCATCCGCCAGATCGAGTCGAAGACGATGGCCAAGCTGCGCCACCCGAGCCGCTCGCAGTCGCTGCGGGACTACCTCGAGTGATGCAGGCGAACGAGGGCAAGGCGCTCGAGACGAGCGTCGACGGAAAGAGCTACGCGCGGATTCCGCTGCGCACCCGTGTCGTGATGCCGGACGACGATCTCGACGCCATCATCACGGAGTACGCGAAGGCTGCCGTCCAGCCGGGCGACCTGCTGTTCGTGACGGAGAAGATCGTCGCGATCACGCAGGGTCGGTCCTACCGCTTGGACGAGATCAAGCCGCGCAAGCTCGCGCTGTTCCTGTCGAAGTACGTCACCCGCACGCCGTACGGCATCGGTCTCGGCATGCCGGAGACGATGGAGATGGCGCTGCGCGAGTGCGGTACGCCGCGCATCCTCTTCGCGGCGGCCGTCTCGGCGGTCACCAAGGCGTTCGGGCGCAAGGGCGATTTCTACCGCATCGCGGGGGACAAGGCCCGCGCGATCGACGGCCCGACGAAGCACACCATCCCTCCGTACAACGAGGCTGTGGTGCTCGGGCCGAAGGACCCGGACCGGGTCGCGGCGCACCTGAAGACGCTGATCGGCGGCCAGGCCGAGGTGGCCGTGGTCGACATCAACGATCTCGGCGGCAACATCCTCGGCTCCACCCTGGACAAGGCGGGGGAGCTGCGTCTGGTGAAGATCCTCGGGGACAACCCACTCGGCCAGGGCCTCGAGTCCACCCCGCTCGGCATCGTCCGCGCGGTCTGAGCAGGCCGAACCACCCCTTTTCAAACGAACCGGCCCCTTGCGTGCAAACGCAAGGGGCCGGTTCGTATGTAAAGGGCCGGGTCGGCGCTTCGACAGGCTCAGAAGCCGATGACCTCGCGATACCGCGGCTTGTGGCCGGTGCGGATGCCGGTGACGCTGGGCTTGTTCTCGTACACGCCCGCACCCCAGTTGCCCTCGACAAGCACGGGGCCGTCCGGGGTCACGACGACGTCCCACCCGACGTACTGCACCTGCGGCACGACGCGGGCGACCTGATCGATGAACGCGCGCACCTCGTCCATGTAGGGCAGCTGGAAGTCGGCGATGCGGAACCCGGAGTCCGGGTGCGTCTCGTGGACGTGGCCGTGCGAGTCGTAGCCGGCCCCCACCGCGTGCCCGTTCTCGTCGAGCATCGTGTAGAAGCCGCCGAAGGTCATCTGGTCGCTGACCGCGCCGCGTCCGAACTTCTGGGCCATCGCGAGGATGTGTGCCTTCTCGCCGTCGAAGAACGCGGTGATGCGCGTGGTGTTCACGGTCCCGGGGCACACGGCCGCCAGGTCGTCGTGCTGACGGATGACCTCTTCGATCAGCAGCTCGCCGCGATCCAGGAGGCCGCGGTGGAACTCGGTCCAGTCCGTGATGTCGGCCGCGTGATACCGGTGCACGCCGGTTCCGGCCTGGCCGACCGGCTCCTTCGTGACGATTGTGCCGAGGCGCTCCGTCAGAGCGCGGACCTCGTCCGCGTTCCCCTCCTCGACCACCATCCACTCCCGATGGAGGTGCGCGGAGAACTTGCGGTTGAACTCGATCTTGTCCTGGAAGATCCAGCGGAAGTCGGGGTGGTCGTACTTCTGCGAGAGCTGGTTGGACACGGGGTGCGTCATGTACGTCTCGCGCTCGGCACGGTTGAGCATCGCGAAGTCGTAGTCGATGTAGTCCTGGAACCCCACGTTGTGACGAGCCGCCGACCAGAGCATGTCGGCGACGATCGTGGGCACGGGCCGGTTGTGCTGGGCCGAGGCCTCCCTGGCCCGTTCGAACACCGAACCGACGTCGATGCGGCGGGCGCGGCTGAGGAGATAGCGGATGCGGGGCGCGAGAGAAAGACGTGACATGAAGCTCCGGGTCTAGGGGTCGACGTCCCAGTCTACGCGGGGAGCCCCCAGGCTCCTGGGAGCGCGGAAGCTAGTCTGGAAGACGTGTGTGACACGAGTTCGAGTGCGCTTCCGCAGGCGATGATCTCGCGATCGGCCCTCGCGGCCGGCGCGTCCACGGCGATCCGGGCGGGGGGTCGCCGAGCCGACCTCCGGCGCGATGCGTGGGGACATGGGCTGCTCGCCGTCGCTCAGGCAGTGACCGCCGCGGGGGCGGAGGAGGTGCTCGTGGACTCTCCCGGAGAGGTCGAGGCGCTCCGTCTCGAAGGCATCACCGCCACCACCACCGGACTGCCGGACCTCGATCCCGGTCTCCTCTACGGGCTGCCGTCCGCACAGGGACTCCCGGCGACGCCTCCGGTCATGCGCCTGGTCGGCCGGGTCATGTCCACCAAGCGTCTCCGGGCGGGGGAGGCCGTCTCCTATGGCTACACCTTCCGTGCGGCGGAGGACACCGTCGTCGCGCTCGTGACGGGCGGCTACGCCCAGGGCGTCGTCCGAAGCCTCGGCAATCGGGTCGACGTGGAGATCGACGGTGAGCCTCGTCCCATCGTCGGACGTGTCGCGATGGACGTCTGCGTCATCGATCTCCAGGGCACCACGGCGGACGTGGGCGACGCGGTGACCTTCTTCGGCGGTGCCGGCCCCGCGTCCGGCGCCATCGCGCGCTGGGCGACGCTCACCGGGATGACTCCGGCAGAGCTCGTCGCCGTCCCCGGGGCGCACGCCGTGCGCGGATGGGAGGCATGATGGGTGGCCCGATGCGCCCCGAACTGCGTCTGGACAGCGCCGTGTTCCGCACGAACATCCAGGCGGTCCGAGACCGCCTGGGCGACTCCGCGCTGATGCTGGTCCTCAAGGACGACGCCTACGGCCACGGGCTCCGCTGGGCGGTCGAGACGGCTCTCGAGGCCGGAGTGACCTCTTTCGGCAGCTACGACGTGCGCGGGGGCGTCGAGGTCCGGCGTATCGCGGGCGGGGAGGTGACGGTGTTCGCCTGGGCGACCTCGACCGATGAGGAGATCGACGAGGCGCTCCTGCAGGACATCGAGCTGGGCGTCGGCACAGTCGAGTACCTCCGACGGATCATCGCCCGGGCGGAGGTCCTCGGCGCGCGTGCCCGGGTCCACCTCAAGATCGACACCGGGCTGCACCGCAACGGCGTGCGGCCGGAGGACTGGGAAGGCGCGGTCGCCGAAGCTCGGGAGGCGGAACGCTCCGGTGCCCTCGCCCTCGTCGGGGTATGGAGCCATATCGCCGAGGCGAGCGACGCCGAGGACGACGAGGCGCACGCCGTGTTCCTCGACGCCGTCCACGTCGTCGGCCGCTCCGGGCCGCGGCCGGCGTCCCTGCACCTCACAGCCTCGGCGGCGTCCTGGTGGCGACCCGAGCTGCGCGGCACCGTGTCGCGCGTCGGCGCGTTCTGCTACGGCATCCGCTCGGCGGACGGCCCGGATCTCGACGGCGTGCGCCCCGCGGCCCGTCTCGTCGCCCCGGTGGTGCGGGTGGAGGGCGAGAGCGCGATCATCGCCGTCGGGAGTCTGGACGGCGTCCCCTCCACGCTGACCGGGATGACGGTGGGCACCCCCGCCGGCTCGCGTGCGGTCTCGACCATCGATGTCGCCACGATGACGGTCGAAGGCTGGCCGGAGATGGCGGTCGGCCACGAGGTGACGATCTTCGGCCCCGGCGCACAGGGGGAGGAGACAGCAACGACCCTCGCCGAGCGGATCGATACGGTGGGCGAGGAGATCCTCACCCGCCTCGGTCCGCGGATTCGGCGGAGGGTCGTGGACTGAACCGGTTCAGCCGGCTCAGGCGCTGATCAGACCGTCTCGATGAGACGAGCGGTCTCGTCGTGCCAGCTCGTGGCCACGCTGCGCAGCTTCTCTTCGTACTTGCGGCCGTGGTGGGCGCAGAAGAGCAGTTCGGAACCGTTGACCTCGGCGGCGATGTAGGCCTGCGCTCCACACGAGTCGCAGCGGTCCATCGCGGTCAGGCGGTACTCGACAGCGGAGGTCTCACGTTCGGTCGTTGCATTCATCTCGGGGCCTCCTCGGGTGTCGGCGTCCTTGTTGGTCGTGCTCAATACAACCACGCTGCACCTGGGGGCATGCCCGGTCGACGGCGTGTTTCGCTCAGCGCGTACGCGCGCACCCGCGAAGGCGGCGCCCCGGGGAGTGTCTGCGAGGGGCGGCTCCCTCCCGCGAATAGACTCGGAGATTGTGAATGCCGAGTACTCCGCCCATCATCTCCAGGTGCTCGAAGGACTCGAAGCGGTCCGCAAGCGCCCCGGCATGTACATCGGCTCGAACGGTTCGCCCGGGCTCATGCACTGCCTCTGGGAGATCATCGACAACTCCGTCGACGAGGCGGTGGCAGGCAACGGCTCGCGCATCGACGTCATCCTCCACGACGACGGCAGCGTCGAGGTGCACGACCGCGGTCGCGGCATCCCCGTCGACGTCGAGCCCCGGACCGGTCTGACCGGTGTCGAGGTCGTTTACACCAAGCTGCACGCCGGAGGGAAGTTCGGCGGCGGCTCCTACGCCGCGTCGGGCGGTCTCCACGGCGTCGGCGCCTCGGTGGTGAATGCGCTCTCCGAGCGCCTCGACGTCGAGGTCGACCGCGGCGGCAAGACCTACGCGATGTCCTTCCACCGCGGCGAGCCCGGCATCTTCCAGGACTCGGGGGAGAAACGGCCCGATGCGCCCTTCACCCCGTTCGAGGAGAACAGCGAGCTGCGGGTCGTGGGGAAGGCTCCGCGCGGGGTCACCGGCACCCGCGTGCGCTACTGGGCGGACCGTCAGATCTTCACCAAGGACGCCGCGTTCCAGCTCGCGGAGCTCGAGACGCGGGCGCGACAGACGGCATTCCTGGTCCCCGGGCTCGAGATCGTGGTGCGCGACGAGCGCGCCGCGAGCGCCGTGGTGGGGGAGGACGGCACCCCGACCGGCCCCGTGGAGACCTCGTACCTCTACGAGGGCGGCATCTCCGAGTTCGTGGAGTACCTGGCGGTCGACCCGCCGGTGACCGACACCTGGCGCATCCAGGGCGAGGGCACGTTCACCGAGACCGTCCCGGTCCTGCAGCCCGACGGGCACATGGTGGCGACCGAGGTCGAGCGCGTGTGTGCGGTCGACATCGCCCTGCGCTGGGGCACCGGCTACGACACCCGTATCCGCTCCTTCGTCAACATCATCTCCACGCCCAAGGGCGGCACCCATCAGCAGGGCTTCGAACAGGAGCTGCTGAAGGTCCTGCGCAGTCAGGTCGAGCAGAACGCCCGCCGGCTCAAGGTCGGCAACGACAAGCTGGAGAAGGACGACGTCCTCGCCGGCCTCACCGCGGTGCTCACGGTCAACGTGCCGGAACCGCAGTTCGAGGGTCAGACGAAGGAGGTGCTCGGCACGCCCGCCGTGCGCCAGATCGTGGCTCAGGTGATGCGGAAGGACCTCCAGCAGCGGTTCACCTCCACCAAGCGCGACGACAAGAGCCAGGCCACGCAGCTGCTCGACAAGATCGTCTCCGAGATGAAGGCCCGCGTGTCGGCACGGGCGCACAAGGAGACGCAGCGCCGGAAGAACGCGCTCGAGTCCTCGACCCTGCCGACCAAGCTCGTCGACTGCCGGACGAACGACGTGGAGCGCAGCGAGCTCTTCATCGTCGAGGGCGACTCGGCCCTCGGCACGGCCAAGAACGCGCGCAACAGCGAGTTCCAGGCGCTGCTGCCGATCCGCGGGAAGATCTTGAACGTGCAGAAGGCCTCGGTCGGCGACATGCTGTCCAACGCCGAATGCGCGTCGATCATCCAGGTGATCGGGGCCGGTTCCGGTCGGACCTTCGACATCGACGCGGCGCGCTACGGGAAGATCATCCTCATGAGCGACGCCGACGTCGACGGCGCGCACATCCGCACCCTCCTGCTCACGCTGTTCTTCCGCTACATGCGGCCCCTCATCGAGCACGGGCGGGTCTTCGCGGCGGTGCCGCCGCTGCACCGGATCATCGTCATCAACCCGGGATCGAAGCCGAACGAGACCATCTACACCTACAGCGAGCAGGAGCTGCACGCGCTCCTCGCCAAGCTCCGCAAGGCCGGCAAGCGCTGGCACGAGCCGATCCAGCGCTACAAGGGTCTCGGCGAGATGGACGCGGAGCAGCTCGCGAACACGACGATGGACCGCTCCGGTCGTCTGCTCCGTCGTGTGCGGATGGAGGACGCGGAGGCGGCGGGCCGGGTCTTCGAACTGCTCATGGGCAACGAGGTCGCTCCGCGACGCGAGTTCATCATCGACTCCGCCGACCAGCTCTCGCGCGAATCCATCGACGCCTGACGGCCACCGCGACGAAGAAGGGGACTCGGCGACGCCGAGTCCCCTTCCTCGTGGAACGGATCAGACGAGTGTGCGGCCGATGCTGCCGATGACCCCGTCGATCGGCTGGCCGGAGGCATCGCGTCGTGCCCCGACGTCCGGGAGCTTGCGCACCGCGCCGGTGGGGTCGACGGCCAGGGCCGGGTTCGGGCCGACCCAGGCGACGGTGAGGCGGTCCTCGCCCTTCAGGAAGGCGTGTGCGCGGACGCCACCGGTCGCGCGGCCCTTCGACGGGTACTCCGTGAAGGCCGAGACCTTCGCGCGGCCGGGGTCGGTCCCGGGCAGGATGCTCTCCGCGCCGGAGACCGTGGCGACCACAGCCTCGGTGTCGGGGGCGACGGCGCCGAAGAAGAGGACCGTGGCGCCGGAGCCGAGCTTGATGCCCGCCATGCCACCCGCAGGTGCCCCCTGGGGGCGTACCGTCGAAGCCGAGAACCGCAGGAGCTGCGCGTCGGTGGTGAGGAACACGAGGTCGGCGTCATCCGCAGCGTCGGCAGCACCGACCACGGCGTCGCCGGCCTTGAGGCCGATGACCTCGAGGTCGGGGCGCACCGGAAGAGTCGACGGCACGATCCGCTTCACGATGCCCTGAGCGGTGCCGAGGGCGACCGGGGTCTCGCTGTCGAAACGGACGAACCCGAGGATGCGCTCGCCCTTGGTCGTGATCCCCAGGTAGTCGCGCAGCGGGGTCCCCGCGGCGAGCTGCACGGAGGTGCCGGGCACCGAGGGCAGGTCGACGGGGGAGAAGCGGACGACGCGCCCCGTGCTCGTGAGGGCACCGACCTCACCGCGGACCGTCGTCTCGACGGTCGCGAGGATGGCGTCGTGCTTGCTGCGCCGGGCAGGAGCCGTCAGCTCCTGTCCTTCGCCGAGGTCCACGCGCACGGCGCGGCCCGTGGTCGAGAGGACCACCGTGGTCGGTGCGTCGGCGATCTGCAGATCCACCGCGCCCTTCGTCGCGCGAGGTTTCGGAGGGGCGGCGTTCATCAGCAGGGTGCGACGCGGCGTGCCGTAGGCCTCGGCCACGGCGTCCAGCTCCTGGGCGACGGCCGCGCGCAGCAGCGCCGGGCTGGCGAGCAGCTCGCGCAGGGACGCGATCTCCGCGAGGAGGGCATCCCGCTCCGCTTCGAGCTCGATGCGCGAGAACTTCGTCAGACGGCGCAGACGCAGCTCGAGGATGTACTCGGCCTGCGGCTCGCTGAGGTCGAACACGGAGCGGAGCCGGGTGCGGGCCTGCTCGGTGTCGTCCGACGACCGGATGACCTGGATGACCTCGTCGATGTCGAGGATCGCGATGAGCAGACCCTCCACCAGGTGCAGGCGCTCCTCCCGACGGGCGAGACGATAGCGGCTGCGGCGGGTGATGACCTCGATGCGGTGGCCGACGTAGACGCTGAGCATCTCCTTGAGCCCGAGCGTGCGGGGCTGGCCGTCGACGAGGGCGACGTTGTTGATGCTGAAGGAGTCCTCGAGCGGCGTGAGTCGGTACAGCTGCTCCAGAACGGCGTTCGGGTCGAATCCGGTCTTGATCCCGATGGCGACGCGGAGACCGTGGTTGCGGTCGGTGAGGTCGGTGACGTCGCTGATGCCCTGGAGCTTCTTCGCCTGCACCGCGTCGCGGATCTTCTCGATCAGACGCTCCGGGCCGACCATGTACGGCAGCTCCGAGACGATGATGCCCGTGCGCCGGGGGCCGAGCGGCTCGATCGACGTGCGTCCGCGGACCTTGAGGGCGCCGCGACCGGTCGTGTAGGCGTCCTTCACGCCGTCGAGCCCCATGAGGATCCCACCCGAGGGGAAGTCGGGGCCCGGGACGTACTCCATGAGGTCCTCGGTGGTGGCGTCCGGGTTCTCGAGCAGGTGGGTCGCCGCGGCGACGACCTCGATGAGGTTGTGCGGCGCCATGTTGGTCGCCATGCCCACGGCGATGCCGCTGGCGCCGTTGACGAGCAGGTTCGGGAAGGCCGCAGGCAGCACGGCGGGCTGCTGGAACTGGCCGTCGTAGTTCGGGATGAAGTCGACGACGTCCTCGTCGAGGTTCTCGGTGAGCGACAGCGCGGGGGCCGCGAGACGCGCCTCGGTGTACCGTGCGGCGGCGGGTCCGTCGTCCAGGGAGCCGAAGTTGCCGTGGCCGTCGACCAGCGGCACCCGGAGGGCCCACTCCTGCGCGAGACGGACGAGCGCGTCGTAGATCGCCGAGTCGCCGTGGGGGTGCAGCTTTCCCATGACCTCGCCCACCACGCGGGCGCTCTTCACGTGACCGCGGTCAGGACGCAGCCCCATCTCCGCCATCTGGAACAGGATCCGTCGCTGCACCGGCTTGAGGCCGTCTCTGGCGTCCGGGAGTGCGCGCGAGTAGATGACGGAGTAGGCGTACTCCAGGAACGAGCCCTGCATCTCGTGGGAGAGATCGATGTCCTGGATGCGTTCCTCGACAGGCTCGGGCGGCGGGGTTTTCGGCATGGACTTCCTGAGGGCGTACGGGAGCCTGTGTCAGACTGGCTCGGATGTCCTTCATGCTACCGTCCGCGCCGCCCGGCGCCCGGAGCGTCGTCGGGGTGGCGGACGACCTGTGCGCCGCTCTCCGAGGCGAATCCGCCACGCTACCGCGCGCCGATTCGGCCGTGCTCGTGGTGATCGACGGTCTCGGGGCGATCAGCCTCCGGGGCCACGCCGGCCATGCCCGCTCGCTGACCGCTTCCATGACGAAGAAGGACATCGCCCAGACGGTGTTCCCGACGACGACGACGGCGGCGCTGACCAGTCTCACCACGGGGGCCTGGCCGGGGGAGCACGGCCTCGTCGGGTACCGGGTCAGGGATCCGGAACGGGACGTGCTCGTGAACCAGCTCAGCGGGTGGGAGACGGACGGCCTGGATCCCCTCACCTGGCAGGGGACGCCCACCGTGTTCGAGCGCGCGGCGTCGGTCGGACGAGAGACCTTTGCCGTCGGACTCGCGACCTACGCGCACAGCGGCTTCACGCGGGCGACGCTGCGGGGAGCGACCTTCGTGCCCGCCGCGACGCCGGAGGAGCGGGTCGAGGTCGCCTACACGCTGGCCGCGGAGCATCCGGGCTCGCTGGTGTACTGCTACCTTCCCGAGGTCGACAAGGCGGGCCACAAGCACGGTGTCGCGTCCGCCGAGTGGGTGGCCGCGTTGGAGCGGATCGACGGGGCGCTGTCGCTCCGTGTCCCCCCGCGGGTCGGCGTGGTGGTCACCTCTGATCACGGGATGGTCGATGTGCCGTTCCACCGCCAGGTGGTGCTCGAGGCGTCGCATCTCGCGGATATCCGTCACGTGGGCGGCGAGCCCCGCATGCTGCACCTCTACCGTGAACCGGACGCCGATGCCGCGCTGGTTGCGACGCGTCTTCGCCGTGACCTTGAGGGCGCGGCCGATGTCGTCACCCGCGCGGAGGCGGTGGAGGCCGGGCTCTTCGGTCCGGTCGTGCGAGACGAGGTCCTGGAGCGCATCGGCGACGTCTTGGTCATCGCCACGGGAGTCCGGGCGCTCTACGACGGCACGGCCGACGACCAGCGCAATCGCGGCATGGTGGGGCAGCACGGGGCGCTCACGCCGGATGAGATGCGGGTTCCCTTCCTACGGTTCGGGTCGTTCGCCTCCTGAGGCGCAACCCGTGACCGATCACTCGTCGGTGCGCGCTCCGAAGACGATCTCGTCCCACGACGGCATTGCGTTCCGGCGGCGCCGACGCCCGCTGCCGTCGCTGTCCCCGGCAGCAGGCTGACGCGGCGCGGGCTCAGGAGCCTCGGGCTCGTCGTCCGGCTCCTCCAGGGCGGCGAACAGGGCGATGGGGTCGGACTCTTCCGGAGTCTCCTCGATCTCGTGCTCGATCGGCGACGGTTCCCGCTGGCCGCGACGGCGGCGCAGGGCTTCGAGGAGGTCGGCGGTCTCCGGACTCGTCGAGGCGGAGTCGGGTGCGCGATTGATCGCGGCGTCCTGGACCGCCGGCGCCGACCGCTCGGGCTGGGCCGGCTCGTCGGCCTCTGCAACCGGAGTCGGGACCAGACGAGGACCGAAGGCACCGGAGTCGAAGCGGCTGTCGTCCTTGTAAGGAGAAGCGGCACGGTCGGCCTCCACCGCCCGCAGGCGTGGGATGAGGCCCTCCGGGAGCGAACCCTGGCGGGAGAGCTGCGTGGCGTCGGCGTTCAGGGGGGAGAGGGCGCTGCGCCGCGGATCGAAGCTCCAGCGGGCGTCATGCTCGACGTCGTTGGCGGAGAACTCCAGCTTGATGATCCAACCGGACTCCTCCTTCCAGCTGGCCCAGCGTTCGGACGACGCGGCCACCTCGGCGAGCTTGGCGCGGACCGCAGCTCCGAAGGTGGGCTGCGCGTCCGGCTCGACCTCGCTGCCGATGAGGACGGGCACGGCGAGGGCCTGGCCGATGATGTGCTCACGCTCGGCGAGGACCGGACCCTCGAAGCGGGCGACGTCGTCGACGCTGATTCCGAGGAGCTCGGCGACCTCCGCGGCGGTGAGACCGGCACGGATCTGCGCCTGGATGTCGCGTGGGCTCGCAGCGAGCTTCTGGGCGGCCGGCTCGGCCTGGCGGGTCGCGCGGCGGATCTCCCGCTGCAGCACGGCGTCGATGGGCAGCGCGAACCGCTCGCCCGCCTCGGTAGCGAGGACGAGCACTCCTGCCTCTGTGCCGACGATGGTGACGTTTTCCATGCGAATGCCCCTCTGATGGGTGTGCGTTCATGGTGTCACGCCGGGCTCGCCGGAACGGGGAATACGGCGGGCGTGCCGTGAGTTTGCCCTGTCGCATGGGAGGGCATTTGCGAAACGCCCGCCGGTCATGCAAACTATGGCCGCCGATTACCCGACGGCGCACCCGCCCACTCGCACCATGAAAGTGGAGATTCACCGCATGGCAACCGATTACGACGCTCCCCGAAAGAGTGAAGACGACTCCGAGTCGATCGAAGCCCTCAAGGAGCGTGTGCCGGACAAGCTGTCCGGCACGACCGGAGACGAGGACTCCGACAACCCGTCGAGCTTCGACCTCCCTGGCGCGGACCTCTCCGACCTCGAGCTGGATGTCGTCGTGCTGCCCGCGCAGCAGGACGAGTTCACCTGCATGAGCTGCTTCCTCGTGAAGCACCGCTCGCAGCTCGACCACGAGGGACCCGATGGCCCCATCTGCAAGGAGTGCGCTGCCTGAGCAGCCCTCTGAGCGACGCCCCACGCGCCCCCGACCATCCCGGTCAGGGGCGCGCTGTCGTCTGCGGGGTGCGGTCAGTCCCGTGCGGCGCGGATGGCCGCGGCGAGGCGGTCGGGCGTGCGGGTCGAGATCGTCCAGGCCACGACGGGGTCAGCCTCGTCGGTGTTCGGCACTACCACGACGCCATCGATGCCGCCGCGGATGAGGTGCCACCCGCGTGCGGGGAGCTCGGGTCCTCTGGCGCTTCGCGCGTCCTCGCCGGTCAAAGCCATCGGCTCACCGAGATAGCGCACGTCGATGTGAGCAGGCCCGGCGCGGAGTACGCCGTCCTGCACCGCCACCACCGGAGCGAGGGCGAGGGCAGCCACCACGAGGAGCGCCGAGACCGCCGCGCCGAGGAGCAGCGCGAAGGTCGAGCCGACCGGCACGAAGATCAGGGACACCATCGGTCCCGCCAGGGCGATGGTGACCAGCAGCCACAGGCTGGGGGCCAGTCGTTCGTGGTAGCGGGGACGTGCGTCCGTTGCGGGGTTCTGCATTAGCCTCATGGGGTGACCGATTCCGTTGATGTCCCCATTATCGCCGCAGTGGTCCCCGGCTATGCGCATCCGGGCGACGCCGGAGCCGATCTCGTCGCCGCCGAGGCCGTGCGGCTGGAGCCGGGGGAGCGGGCTCTCGTGCCCACGGGCGTGCGCATCGCGCTGCCGGACGGCTATGCGGCCTTCGTAGTGCCCCGCAGCGGTCTCGCGGCGAAGCACGGCATCTCGATCGTGAACTCTCCCGGCACCGTCGACGCCGGCTACCGGGGCGAGATCAAGGTCAGTCTGATCAACACGGACATCCACAGCGCGTACGATGTCGCCGTCGGCGATCGCATCGCACAGCTCATCGTGATGCCCGTCACCCGGGCCCGGTTCCTCCCGGTCGACGAGCTGCCGGACAGCGTCCGCGGCGCCGGCGGATTCGGCTCGACCGGCTACCAGGCACAGATCCCCGAGAACGAAGCAGGACAGGCGAAATGACCGACAGCAACGAGACTCCCTCCAAGTCGGCGCCGGAGAACCGCGCCACCGAAGGCCCGTTCGACGACTCCGAGGCGAACCCCGTCCGCCCGTACATCGACCTCGGCGGGATCAAGATCCTGCCGCGCGAGGGCCTGAACCTGCGGCTCGAGGTGGAGGAGCAGAGCAAGCGCATCGTGGCGGTCGGGCTCGACTACGCCGAGTCCTCGCTCCAGGTGCAGCCGTTCGCGGCTCCCCGCAGCGGTGGTCTCTGGGACGAGACGCGCGTGCAGCTCCGCGACCAGGTGAAGGCGCAGGGCGGTCGCGTCGAGGAGCGGGAGGGGCCGCTCGGCAAGGAGCTCCTCGCCGAGGTCCCCGCGACGGCCAGCGAGGGCTCTGGCCTGCGTCTGGCGCGCTTCATCGGCATCGACGGTCCGCGCTGGTTCCTCCGAGGCGTGATCGGCGGCGCGGCGGCGTCCGACCCCGAGGCCGCGGCGAAGGTCGAGGACCTCTTCCGCTCCATCGTCGTCGTGCGCGGGGGAGCACCCATGCCGCCGCGCGACCTCATCCCCCTGAAGATGCCGGCGACGCCGGGCTCCGCGTGACGACGCCGGACGCCGAGGAGCCGCGCACACAGAGCGCGTCGGAGATCCTCGGAGCAGCACTCGGCGGCGCGGCGCGCAAGGCGGGACTCGACCCGGCGGAGAGCGCGAGCACGCACAAGGTCGTCTGGTCGGCCATGGGCGGCTGGCGCGGGATCCTGGAATCGGTGCTGCCGAGTCTCGCGTTCGTCATCCTGTTCACCCTCCGACCGGAGCCTCTACTGCTGCCCCTCGGGGTGTCGGTCGGTCTGGCCGCCGTGTTCACCGTCGTCCGTCTGGTGCAGAAGTCGCCGCCGTCGGCCGCCCTCGGCGGGCTGATCGCGGCCGTGGCTGCCGCCGGGCTGGCGCTGTGGACGGGGCGCGGCGAGGACAACTTCGTCCCCGGCCTCATCACGAACGCGGTCTACGGCTCGGCGATCCTCGTCTCGGCCCTCATCGGCTGGTCCGTCATCGGGCTCGCGGTCGGCTTCCTCATGGGGGAGGGCACCGCCTGGCGCTCCGACCGTCGCAAGCGACGCGCGTTCTTCTGGCTCGGCATTGCCTGGGCGGCGCTGTTCTTCGCGCGGCTGATCGTGCAGTTCCCGCTGTACCTGGCCGGCGACGTGACGGCTCTCGGAACCCTGAAGCTCGTGATGGGGCTGCCGCTGTTCGCGCCGCTGATCGCGGTGACCTGGCTGGTCGTCCGTGCGCTCTATCCCCGCGCGTCGTCGTACGACGACCCCGCGGCGGCGTGATAGATTTATCTCGACATCAAGATAAATCACGGGCTTTCGCCGGTGACCAGCGCGGAGCAGACTGGTTAGGTCCCCCTTGCTAGCCGCGCGGCCGCACCGGCGAGCAAGATGGAGGCGCCTGTCGCTCCCATCCGAATAGAAGGAGACGGATTCGTGTCCACGGTGAACAGCTTCGGTGCCAAGAGCACCCTGACGGTCGGCAGCACCGACTACGAGATCTTCCGCATCGACACGGTGCCCGGTTTCGACAAGCTCCCCTTCAGCCTCAAGGTCCTCCTGGAGAACCTGCTTCGCACCGAGGACGGCGCGAACGTCACGAAGGCGCAGATCGAGGCGCTCGGGTCGTGGGACGCCAACGCGGAGCCCAACACGGAGATCCAGTTCACGCCGGCGCGCGTGGTCATGCAGGACTTCACCGGCGTGCCCTGCATCGTCGACCTCGCCACGATGCGTGAGGCCGTCACGGCGCTCGGCGGCGACCCGAACAAGATCAACCCGCTCTCGCCGGCTGAGATGGTCATCGACCACTCCGTCATCGCCGACCTCTTCGGCACCGAGAACGCCCTCGAGCGCAACGTCGAGATCGAGTACGAGCGCAACGGCGAGCGGTACCAGTTCCTCCGCTGGGGCCAGACCGCGTTCCAGGACTTCAAGGTCGTACCCCCCGGCACCGGCATCGTCCACCAGGTGAACATCGAGCACCTGGCGAAGGTCATCTACGACCGCACCAACGGCGGCGTCCTCCAGGCCTACCCCGACACCTGTGTCGGCACCGACTCGCACACCACGATGGTCAACGGACTGGGCGTGCTCGGCTGGGGCGTCGGCGGCATCGAGGCCGAGGCCGCGATGCTCGGCCAGCCCGTGTCGATGCTCATCCCACGCGTCGTCGGCTTCAAGCTCTCGGGTGAGATCCCCGCCGGCGTGACCGCGACCGACGTGGTGCTGACCATCACCGACATGCTGCGCAAGCACGGCGTCGTCGGCAAGTTCGTCGAGTTCTACGGCGAGGGCGTCGCCTCGGTGCCGCTGGCCAACCGCGCGACGATCGGCAACATGTCGCCCGAGTTCGGCTCGACCGCCGCGATCTTCCCGATCGACGACGTCACCCTCGACTACCTGCGCCTCACCGGCCGCAGCGAGGAGGCCGTCGCGCTCGTCGAGGCCTACGCCAAGGAGCAGAAGCTCTGGCACGACGCCTCCCACGAGCCGGTCTTCAGCGAGTACATGGAGCTCGACCTCGGCACAGTCGTCCCGTCCATCGCCGGCCCGAAGCGCCCGCAGGACCGCATCCTCCTCTCCGAGGCGAAGACGCAGTTCGAGCAGGACATCCTGAACTACGCCACGGCGTCGACCAGCGACGACATCGTCGACCTCGAGTCCAAGCACTCCTTCCCGGCGTCCGACCCCGGTCAGGTCCCCGGCGAGGAGGAGCCGACCACGCGTCCCGTGCACATCAGCAGCGGCGCGCCGGCGAACGTGTCGAACCCGGTCCCGGTCACGACTCCCGAGGGCGAGAAGTACATCCTCGACAACGGCGCCGTCACCCTGGCGGCCATCACGTCGTGCACCAACACGTCCAACCCGTCGGTGATGATCGCCGCCGGCCTCCTCGCCCGCAAGGCGCGGGAGAAGGGCCTCAAGCAGAAGCCGTGGGTGAAGACCACGCTCGGCCCCGGCTCGAAGGTCGTCACCGACTACTACGAGAAGTCGGGTCTGGACAAGGACCTCGAGGGCCTCGGCTTCTACACGGTCGGCTACGGCTGCACCATCTGCATCGGAAACTCCGGGCCGCTCATCGAAGAGGTCTCCGAGGCGATCAACTCGCACGACCTCGCGGTCACGGCCGTCCTCTCGGGCAACCGCAACTTCGAGGGCCGCATCAGCCCGGACGTGAAGATGAACTACCTGGCCAGCCCGCCGCTGGTCATCGCGTACGCCCTCGCAGGCTCGATGCACTTCGACTTCGAGACCGACGCGCTCGGCAAGGACGCGGACGGCAACGACGTGTTCCTCAAGGACATCTGGCCCTCGCCGGACGAGGTCCAGGAGATCGTCGACTCGTCGATCTCGCGCGACCAGTTCATCAAGCAGTACGCCACCGTGTTCGACGGTGACGAGCGCTGGCGCAACCTGCCCACGCCGGACGACGACACGTTCCAGTGGGACGAGAACTCGACGTACGTGCGCAAGGCCCCGTACTTCGACGGCATGACGATGGAGCTCACCCCGGTGAAGGACATCGAAGGTGCGCGCGTCATGGCGACGCTCGGCGACTCGGTCACCACCGACCACATCTCGCCGGCCGGCAACATCAAGCCGGGCACCCCCGCGGCCCAGTACCTCACGGAGCACGGCGTCGACCGCAAGGACTTCAACTCCTTCGGCTCGCGCCGCGGCAACCACGAGGTCATGATCCGCGGCACCTTCGCGAACATCCGCCTGAAGAACCTCATGGTCTCGGCCGTGAACGACGGGCAGGTCGTCGAGGGCGGCTACACCCGCGACTTCACGCAGCCGGGCGGCCCGCAGTCGTACATCTACGACGCGTGCATGAACTACGCCGAGCAGGGCACCCCGCTCGTCGTCTTCGGCGGCAAGGAGTACGGCTCCGGCTCGTCCCGCGACTGGGCGGCCAAGGGCACGAGCCTCCTGGGCGTCAAGGCCGTGATCACGGAGAGCTTCGAGCGCATCCACCGTTCCAACCTCATCGGCATGGGCGTCGTCCCGCTGCAGTTCCCCGCCGGCGAGAGCTGGGAGTCGCTGGGTCTCGACGGCACCGAGATCGTCTCGATCACGGGACTCGAGGAGCTCAACAACGGCGTCACCCCGAAGACGGTCAAGGTCACCGCCACCCCGAGCGAGCACTCGCCCGAGGGCAAGCAGACCGTCGAGTTCGACGCGGTCGTCCGCATCGACACCCCCGGTGAGGCGGACTACTACCGCAACGGCGGCATCCTGCAGTACGTGCTGCGCTCGCTCGTCTGAGCCGCGACGACGAAGGGGCTCGTGTCCACGGACACGGGCCCCTTCGGCGTGTCAAGGGTCTCCCGCCCTCGGGGGATTCCCGGCTCCGAGCGGTAGGATCGGGAAGACGTCCGCACCCGTTCGGACGCTCTGTCGAGGCCTGTGAGGAGGCGCAGATGCCCATTCTTCCGAGCATCTCTGGACCGCGCGATCTTGATCGGCTCTCGCCGGAGCAACTGGAAGAACTTGCTGCGGAGATCCGGGCTTTCCTCGTCGAGAACGTCTCGCAGACGGGTGGGCACCTCGGTCCCAACCTCGGTGTCGTGGAGCTCACGATCGCCCTGCACCGTGTGTTCTCCTCGCCGGACGACCCCTTCATCTTCGACACCGGCCACCAGTCCTATGTCCACAAGATCCTCACCGGCCGCCAGGACTTCTCGAAGCTGCGCGTCCGGGAGGGGCTCGCGGGCTACCCGCAGCGCGCGGAGAGCCCGCACGACGTCGTCGAGTCCTCTCACGCCTCCAGCTCGCTGAGCTGGGCCGACGGCGTGTCCCGAGCGCTCACCGCGACCGGCCGTGCGGACCGACACGTGGTCGCGGTCGTCGGCGACGGCGCGCTGACCGGCGGCATGACGTGGGAGGCTCTGAACAACATCTCCGACGACAACGACCGCAACCTCGTGATCGTCGTCAACGACAACGGCCGCTCCTACGCGCCGACCATCGGCGGCATGTCCCGCTTCCTGAACCGGGTCCGCACCGCGGCGGCGTACAAGGATCTCCACCACAAGTCCGATCGCCTCTTCCGCGCGTTCGGACCGGTGGGTCGAGCGGTGTTCCGCGGAGTGCGCGGCGGCACCCACGGATTCCTCTCGCGGTTCACCAACAACGAGGCCCTGTACTCCAACCTCGACATCAAGTACCTCGGTCCCGTCGACGGCCACGATCTTCCGGCGCTGCTGGAGACCCTGGAGCTGGCGAAGTCCTACGGCGCACCCGTCATCGTGCACGCGATCACCGAGAAGGGCCGCGGGTATCAGCCGGCCCGCGACGATGAGGCCGACCAGTTCCACGCGGTCGGCAAGATCGACCCGACGACGGGGGAGACGCTGTCCTCGGGCGGCCGCGGGTGGACCGACGTCTTCTCCGACGCCCTCGTGAAGGTCGGCGAGCGCCGCTCGGACGTGATCGCCATCACCGCGGCGATGCTCCGGCCCACCGGCCTCGCCCCCTTCGCGGAGCGCTTCCCCGACCGTGTCTACGACGTCGGCATCGCCGAGCAGCACGCGGTGGCCTCGGCCGCCGGACTCGCGTACGGCGGCCTGCACCCGGTCGTCGCCGTGTACGCCACGTTCATGGGACGGGCGTTCGACCAGGTGCTCATGGACGTCGCGCTGCACCGCGCGGGCGTGACCTTCGTGCTCGATCGGGCCGGCGTCACGGGTCCCGACGGCCCGAGTCACCACGGCATGTGGGATCTGGCCATGCTGCAGATCGTCCCGCACATCCGCATCGCGGCGCCCCGTGACGGTGCGCGTCTGACCGAGGCGCTGGACGAAGCGGTCGCCGTCGAGGACGCTCCGACCGTCATCCGCTTCCCGAAGGGCGACGTCTCGGCCGATCTGCCGGCGCTCGAGCGCCTCGCGGACGGCGTGGACGTGCTGGCGCGCGGCGAGGGCGAAGACGTCCTCATCGTCGCCATCGGCCCGTTCGCCGCTCTGGCTCTCGACGTGGCCGACCGGCTGCGCGCCCAGGGCATCGGCGCCACCGTGATCGACCCGCGGTGGGCGATCCCGGTGCAGCCCTCGGTGGTCGAGCTGGCGGCGCGGCATCGCCTGGTGATCACGCTGGAGGACGGCATCCGCGTGGGTGGCATCGGCACCCGCGTGCGGCAGGTGCTCCGCGAGGCGGGGATCGACACGGCGGTGGACGAGCTGGGCCTTCCCGACGAGTTCATCGATCACGCGTCGCGCGATCAGATCCTCGCCGACGCCGGTCTCACCGCCTCGAAGATCGCCCAGGACGTCGTGGCGCAGGTGCTGGGCACCCGCATCCCGAAGGCCCGCCACGCCGGTGAGACCGGCGCGATCGAGCTCCCGCTCCACGAGCGCCACTGACGCGCTTCCCCGCGCAGGACTCCCGTCGGTCAGCGGAGGTCGTCCACCGTCTCGGCGACGATCCGTTCCACCGCCGGGAGGGCGCGGGCGCGCTCGTCGGGGACGAGGCCGACCCGCGTGCGGCGGTCCAGCACATCGGCTGCGGTGAGGGCGCCCTGGAACCGGACGGCGTGCTCGACGGCGGCGCGGGAGAGAGGGGTTCCCTCGACGACGGCGTCCCGCGGGCCGTCCGGTGCGGGATCGTCGATCAGGCGCAGGGACGCGGTGCTGCTGGGGCCGGCGCGGAGACCGCGCTGCCGCACCGCCAGGTCGACGGCGTCCTCGGCCATCCGACGGTAGGTCGTCAGCTTGCCGCCGAGAACGGAGACGACGCCCGACGCGGAGGTGCGCACGAGATGCCGACGGGAGACGTCCGCGGTCTCGGCCGCTCCGGTGTCGACGAGCGGGCGGAGGCCGGCGAACGCCCCTCGGACGCGGTCCCGCGCCAGCGGCACTGCGAGCAGGCGGTTCAGGGTCTCCAGGAGGAAGGCGATCTCCGCCTCGGTGGGTCCGGCGACGGAGGGGATGGGCCCCGGTGCGTCGACATCCGTGAGCCCGACGATGACCCGCCCGCCGCGCTGCGGCAGGGCGAACACGTAGCGGCTGATGGAGCCTTCGAGCGGGATGGTGAGCGCGGCGATCGGACGACCGAGGTCGGCGGCGTCGAGGACGATGTGGGTGCCGCGGCTCGGGCGCAGCGTGAGGCCGTCGTCCAGAGTCGCCGCCCAGACTCCGGTGGCGTTGACGACCGCTCGTGCGCGGATCTCGATGCGTTCCCCGGTGAGCATGTCCGTCGCCGTGGCTCCGTCGGCGTGCAGCCGCTCGGCGCGGACTCTGGTCAGGATCCGCGTGCCGAGACCGGCAGCCGTGCGGGCGACGGCCACGACGAGGGCGGCGTCATCGGAGAGCTGGCCGTCGTACGTGACCATGCCGCCGCGCAGTCCCTGCGCGTTCAGGGCGGGGAACAGGCGCAGCGCCTTCGCCCTCCCGACGGGGTGCGGGCCCGGCAGGACCTTCCCGCTCGTGCGCGCCTGCAGGCGGAGGAGGTCGCCCATGGCCATCCCCGCCGCGCCGGCCCCGCGCTGGCGGCCGCTGACTCCGGGGGCGAACGGGAGAAGCTGTCCGAGTGGACGGATGAGGTGCGGTGCGATCACCGACATCAGCAGATGCCGCTCCCGCGCACTCTCGCGTGCCGTCGCCACGTCGCCCGTCGCGAGATACCGTAGGCCGCCGTGGACCAGTTTTGAGCTGAACCGGCTCGTCCCGAAAGCGAGGTCCTCCGCCTCGATGAGGGTCACGCGAAGCCCGCGTGATGCGGCGTCCAGGGCCACGCCCGTCCCGGTGATCCCGCCGCCGACCACGAGGAGGTCGCACGTGTCATCGGCCGCGGCCGCGAGGTCGCTTCGGCGGCGCGCCGCGTGGAGGGCGGTCGAGGCGGCGGTCATGGCCGGAGGTGGCCGTCCAACGCGGCGCGGAGCTCGCGTTCCCAGGCCTGCTCGTCGATGAGGTCGGCCACCGTGCCGTGCGACAGGACGGCGGACTGGGCGATCAGAAGCAGCATGACGGCGATCTCGCCCGGTTCGCCCGCGCGCACCGAGCCCTGGGCCTGAGCCGCTGCGATCGCGTCGGCCAGCCACCGCAGGATGAGCCGCTGGCTGGAGCCCACCCGGTGCAGCGTGTACCGCGTGAACGCCTCAGGTTCCTCCTCGAGGAGACGGCCGTACACCGGATCGGCGCGGAAGAGGGAGGTGAACCGCAGCACGTCGGCGACGAGCGCATCCCGGGAGTCGACCTTCTCGGGGAAGTCCTGGAGGAGGGTGGCGACGCGCCGCAGGAGCGCGGAACGGACGACGTCGTCGGCATCGCGCCAGGTCCGGTAGATGGTGGGGCGGCTGAGGCCGGAGCGCCGGGCGAGTGCGGCGATGGTCACACCGTGGACGCCGCCGCGGACGAGCAGGTCGTCCGCCGCGTCGAGGACTCGGCGCTGAGTGGCATCCCAAGGGGGAGTGAAGGCTTCCGAGGGAACATCCGAAGGTTGACGTTCTTCCATGATGTGTCACACTGTAACCCATGGAGCAGCGGAACGGCAGAGGAGCCGACAGGCCCGAGATGCGCTGGAACGGCTGGGGCGACCCGGAACGGGCGAAAGGCCTCCCGCTCGCGGTCCGCGGACTGCTGCCCCTGCTGCTGGGCCGCGTTCCCCGTCCGCCGCGTCCGCCCGCGCTGGACGACGTGCGAGTGCGGGCCTCCCGGCTCACGGCCGATGATCTCGACGCGCTGGTGGCGGCGGTCGGACCTGACGCGGTCGACGACACGTCGTCGGTGCGCCTTCGGCATGCCGGGGGGCGCTCCACGCCCGATCTCCTGCGGCGGCGGGCTGTCGAGCAGGACGCGCCCGACGCCGTCGTGTTCCCCGCGGACCACGACGCCGTGCGCGCCTGCCTCGCGCTGGCGGGGGTGCGCGGGATCGCCGTGATCCCCTTCGGCGGGGGAACGAGCGTGGTCGGCGCGCTGGACCCGGAGACCGGCCCGCATCGCGCGGTGCTCAGCCTGGACCTGCGCCGGCTGTCCGGCCTGCTCCGGCTCGACGCAGTCAGCGGCGAGGCGACCCTCGCGGCAGGTACGACCGGACCCGAGGCCGAAGCGCTGCTGTCGGCGCACGGGTTCGAGCTGGGGCACTTCCCGCAGAGCTTCCGGTACGCGACCATCGGGGGTTTTGCCGCTGCCCGATCGTCCGGACAGAACTCGGCGGGCAACGGCCGCTTCGACGCGATGGTGACGGGGATCCGCGTCGCGACACCGACGGGCGACCTCGACCTCGGCCGCGCGCCGGGATCGGCGGCCGGGCCCGATCTGCTCCGACTCTTCCTGGGTTCCGAGGGGATCTTCGGCGTGATCACGGAGGTCCGCGTCCGAGTGCACCCGGTACCGACGGTGCGGATCTTCGAGTCGTGGACCTTTCCCGACTTCGACCGCGGGGCCGATGCTCTCCGCCGGGTCGTCCAGCAGGGAGCCGGCCCCACGGTCATCCGGCTCTCGGATGAAGCCGAGACCGCCGTGAGCCTGGCCCAGGTCGGCCGGATCGGGAAGGCTCTCGCGAAGGGGGCGAGCGTCGTGACGGTGTTCGAGGGCGACGACGCCGCGGCGCGCCGGGACCGGACCGCGGAGATCCTCGCCGCGGTCGGCGGTCGCTCCGCGGGCACCGGCGACGCGGAGGAGTGGGCGGCGGGACGCTTCGACGGTCCGTATCTGCGCGATGCTCTCCTCGACGCCGGGGTGTTCTGCGAGACGTTGGAGACCGCGACCACGTGGTCGAACCTGCGCACTCTGAAGGAGGCCGTCGAGGGGGCGCTGCGGGATGGCTTCGATGCGGTCGATGCGCGCACGTACGTCATGTGCCACGTCTCGCACGTGTACCCGACCGGCGCGTCCCTCTACTTCACGGTGCTCGCCGGGCTGCGACAGGATCCACTCGGCGCCTGGACCGTCGTGAAGGGCAGGGTGAACGACGCGATCCTCGCGAACGGCGGGACGATCAGCCACCATCACGCCGTGGGTCGCGATCACGCCCCCTGGCTCGCGCAGGAGGTCGGGGACACCGGCGTGCGGATCCTCACCGCCGTGAAGCGGGAGCTCGATCCTCGCGGCATCATGAACCCGGGCGCCGTCCTCGTCGACGGCGGGCACAGGGCGACCGTCTGACATGGGTCACATCGCGGTGCTGTCGAACCCGCTGTCCGGCAAGGGCCGCGGACAGCGGGTCGCGCAGGAGGTGCTCGTTCATCTGCGGCAGCGGGGCGCAGTCGTCCGCGTCTATGTCGGAGAGTCGGCTGCGGACACGAGGCGGCTGGCCGGGGCCGCGCTGGACGCGGCACCGGACGGGCTCGTCGTGGTCGGCGGCGACGGCACCCTCTCCGGCATCCTCGAGCTCGTGTGCGCCGCGGGCGTCCCGGTCACGGTCGTCCCCGCCGGCACGGGGAACGATCTGGCGCGCGCGCTCGGGTTGCCGCGCGCGGACGTGGCAGAGGCGGTCGAGCTCGCGCTGACCGGCGTGCCCCGTGCCATCGACATCGGCGAGGTGCGGACCGCGACGGGCACCTCGCTGTTCCTCACCGTGGCGGCTCTGGGGTTCGACGCCCAAGTGAGCGATCGCACCAACCGCCTCCGCTGGCCCTCCGGCGCGTTGCGGTACTACCTCGCGCTGCTGATCGAGCTCATCCGGCTGCGTCCCCTCGATTTCACGATCCGTGCCGATGACGGCCCGGTGACCCCGGCCCGCGGCACCCTCGTGGCGGTCGGGAACACAGCCAGCTACGGCGGGGGGATGCCGGTCTGCGTGGGTGCGGCCCCGGACGACGGCGCCCTGGACGTCGTCGCCGTGGGCCCCCTGGGCCGCCTCCGGCTGCTGCGCCTGTTCCCGCTCCTCCTGCGCGGGACGCACCTCGCGCGGCCCGAGGTCCGTCACCTGCGCGCCCGCACCGTCACGGTCTCCGCTCCGGGCCTCGTGGCCTACGCGGACGGCGAGCGCGTGGGGGAGGGTTCCTGCACGATCTCGGTCCGGGCGGAAGCACTGACCGTCATGACGCGGGCGGAGCGGAGGGACGCGCATGTTCGATGAGGACGTCGTCATCGTCGGGTCGGGGTTCGGCGGATCCGTCGCTGCGCTCCGGCTCACGGAGAAGGGCTACCGCGTCCGCGTGTTCGAAGCCGGGCGGCGATTCGCCGACGAGGACTTCGCGAAGACGAGCTGGGACGTGCGTCGCTACCTCTGGGCCCCGGCGCTCAGGTGCTTCGGGGTGCAGCGCATCCATCGGCTGCCGCACGTCATGATCCTCGCCGGCGCGGGCGTCGGCGGCGGGTCGCTCAACTACGCGAACACACTGTACGAGCCGGGCGCGGCGTTCTTCGCCGACCCTCAGTGGGCGTCGATTCGAGACTGGCGCGCGGCACTGGCACCGCATTACGCCACGGCCAAGCGCATGCTCGGTGTGGTCGAGCGCTACCCGCACGAGGGCCCTGTCGAACGGATCATGGCCGGAGCCGCGGAGGACCTCGGGGTGGGCGCGACTTTTCGCCGAGCCCCGGTCGGCGTGTGGTTCGGTGAACCGGGGCAGCGGGTCGCCGATCCGTTCTTCGGGGGCGAGGGCCCCGATCGCACGGGCTGCACGCTCTGCGGCAACTGCATGGTCGGCTGCCGCGTCGGTGCGAAGAACACCCTGGTGAAGAACTACCTCGCCCTCGCCGAGCGCCGCGGAGCGGTCATCGAGCCGCTGCGCACGGTCACCGAGGTGCGGGAGCTGCCGGACGGCGGCTTCTCCGTCACGACGCGGCGCAGCGGGGCCTGGTTCCGGCGGCGTGAGCAGACCGTCACCGCGCGAGAGGTCGTGTTGGCCGCGGGGACCTGGGGCACCCAACAGCTCCTGCACCGGATGAAGGACGCCGGAGCGCTGCCACGGATCTCCGACGCCGTGGGCCGGCTCACGCGCACCAATTCGGAGGCCTTGGACGGGGCCGTCGCCGTCCGAGTGCCCGAGGGAGTGGAGCTGGCGCGCGGCGTGGCGATCACCACCTCGTTCCACGTGGACGAGCGCACCCACGTCGAGAACGTCCGCTACGGTCCGGGATCGAACCTGATGGGCGCTCTCGCCACCGTGCTGGTCCCCGGCGACCGCGGCCTGCCGGGCCGCCTGGTCGCGCTCGCGGGGCAGGTGCTGCGCCGCCCCGCGCGGGCCCTGCGCCTCGCCTCTCTCCGACGCTGGAGCGAGCGGGGGATCATCGCGCTCGTCATGCAGACCGCCGACAACTCGCTCACGCTGTCGCTGCGACGGCGCTTCGGGCGCGTGCAGCTCACGAGCGCCCAGGGGCACGGCGCGCCGAACCCCAGCCACCTCCCGGAGGCGCATCGTGCCGCCCGTGCCATCGCTGCCCGCCTGCAGCGCGAGGGCGGTGTGCCGACGGCGGCGCGCGGCTCCTGGCCCGAGGTCTTCGGGATCCCGCTCACCGCGCACTTCCTCGGCGGGGCGGTCATCTCCGGTGCGCCGGAGGAGGGTGTCGTGGACGAGTATCAGCGTGTCTGGGGACACCCCGGGCTGCACGTCGTCGACGGCGCCGCTGTGCCGGCGAATCCGGGAGTGAACCCGTCCCTGACCATCACCGCGCTCGCGGAGCATGCGCTGTCGCACTGGCCACGACGCGGGGAGCCGGATCCCCGGCCGACGCCGGGGACGACACAGGGGGCCACGCCCTCGGCGTGACCCCCTGCGGAGAGTTGATCAGCGGTTCTGGATACCGCGGATCTGCGGGGTGTGGAACGAGCCGCCGAATGCGCGCTCGGAGGCCCCCTCGCGGTCGAGGTACGGCGACGCCCCACCATCGATGAACGGCCAGCCGGCGCCGAGGATGAGGCACAGGTCGATGTCCTCGACCTCCGGCACCACGCCCTCGTCGAGCATCCGCTTGATCTCGGTCGCGAGCCCGTCCTGCACGCGCTGCAGGATCGTGGCCGCCGACGCCGAGCTCTTGCCGACGGCGGGAGCCAGGACCTTCTCGGCCTGCTTCGTCCAGCCGACCACCCGGCCGCCCTTGTCCTTCTCCACGACCTGGTCGAGCTCGGCCAGGGCGTGGAAGTTCTCGTTCGCGTAGAACCGGTCGGGGAACGCGCGCACCATCGTGTCCTGCACGTGCGCGGCGACCTTCCAGCCGACGAGGTCGATGAGCTGGAAGGGGCCCATCGGCAGGCCGAGCGGCGCGAACGCCTTCTCGACGTCGGCGATGGGGGTGCCCTCGTAGACGGCGCGCGCCGCCTCGCCCATGACCTTCGCGAGCAGACGGTTCACCACGAAGCCCGGGGCGTCGGCGGTGAGCACCGCGTTCTTGCCGAGGTTCCTGGCGACGACGAACGCCGTCGACAGGGCGGCGTCGGCCGTCGCGGGCGTCTTCACGATCTCGATCAGCGGCATGACCGCGACCGGGTTGAAGAAGTGGAAGCCGACGAGCCGTTCCGGGTGGGCCAGCTTCGCGCCGATCTCCTCGACCGACAGCGACGAGGTGTTCGTGGCGAGCACCGCGTCCTCCGCGATGATCTTCTCGATCTCGCCGAAGACCTGCTGCTTGACGCCGACCTCTTCGAAGACCGCCTCGATGACGAAGTCGCAGTCCGCGTAGAGGCTCTTGTCGGTGGTGCCCGTGACGAGGCCGCGCAGCTTGTTCGCGGTGTCCGCGTCCACCCGGCCCTTCGTCTCCAGCTTGCCGATCTCCTCGTGGATGTAGGCGACACCCTTGTCGACGCGAGCCTGGTCGAGGTCGGTGATGAGCACCGGGACCTGGAGCTTCCGCACGAACAGCAGCGCGAACTGGCTGGCCATGAGACCCGCGCCGATGATGCCGACCTTGGTGACCTTCTTCGCGAGCTCCTTGTCGGGGGCGCCGACTGGACGCTTCGCGCGCTTCTGTACGAGGTCGAACGCGTACATCGAGGCCGCGAACTGATCGCCGGTCACGAGTTCCGCCAGCGCCTCGTCCTCGCGGGCGAAGCCCTCCGCCTTGGTGCCGCTCTTCGCCTTGTCGAGCAGCTCGAGGGCGGCGTACGGCGACTTCGGCACGGTGCCGATCTTCGACTCCAGCATGCCGCGGGCCATCTTGATGGCGATCGGCCACTTGGTGAGGCGCTCGATCTTGCCCGGCTCGTTCTTGCGCACGACCTTCTTGCCGCCGAGGACCGCGTCCGCCCAGGCGAGGGAGTTCTCGAGGTAGGTCGCGGCAGGGAAGATGGCGTCGAAGATGCCGAGGTCGAAGGCCTGCTGGGGCTTCAGCATGCGGTTCTGCTTGAGCGGGTTGGAGATGACCACCTCGAGGGCGTTCTCGATGCCGATGAGGTTCGGCAGCAGGTAGGCGCCGCCCCAACCGGGGATGATGCCGAGGAAGACCTCGGGCAGCGCCACGGCCGCGGCCGAGGCGTCGACCGTGCGGTACGTGGAGTTCAGGGCGATCTCCAGGCCGCCGCCGAGCGCGAGGCCGTTCACGAACGCGAACGACGGCACGCCGAGCTCGCTCAGCTTCCCGAGCACCTTGTGGCCGAGCTGGGCGATCAGCCGCGCGTTGTCGCGCGAGCCGACCTTGCTGATGTCCGAGAGGTCGGCGCCGGCGGCCATGATGTACTGCTTGCCGGTGATGCCGACCGCCTGGATCTCTCCGGCCGCCGCCCGGGCCTTGAGTCCGTCCAGCGTCGCGCCGAGCTCGGTGAGGGTGGCCGGGCCCAGGGTGTTCGGGCGGGTGTGGTCACGACCGTTGTCCAGCGTGATCAGGGCGAGGATCTTCCCCGAGGCGAGGCGGATGTCGCGCACGGGGGAGTGCGTGACGACCTCTCCCTCGGTGAGCGCCTGGATGGGCGAGAAGTCGACGTCGTCGTAGCTCACTTCTTCTTCTTTCCGTCGTAGTGCGGGTTCTCCCAGATGACCGATCCGCCCTGTCCGAGGCCGACGCACATCGCCGTCAGGCCGTAGCGCACGTCCGGGCGCTCGGCGAACTGCGCCGCGAGCTGGATCATCAGGCGGACGCCGGAGGCGGCCAGCGGGTGACCGACGGCGATCGCGCCGCCCCACGGGTTCACGCGAGGGTCGTCGTCGTCGATGCCGAAGTGGTCGAGAAGGGAGATCACCTGGATGGCGAACGCCTCGTTGAGCTCGAAGAGTCCGATGTCGGAGATGTCCAGACCGGCCTTCTTGAGCGCCTTCTCGGTCGACGGGATCGGGCCGATGCCCATGATCTCGGGCTGCACGCCGGCGAAGGCGAACGAGACCATCCGCATCTTCGGCGCGAGTCCGAGCTCCTTGACCGCGCCGCCGCCGGCGAGCAGCGACATCGTCGCGCCGTCGGTGAGCGGCGAAGACGTTCCGGCGGTCACGCGGCCGTGCGGACGGAACGGCGTCTTGAGGCCGGCGAGGTCCTCCATCGTGGTCTGCGGACGGCGGCCCTCGTCCTCGGTGGCGAGGCCCCAGGCGCCATCGGCACCCTTGATCGCGACGGACACGAGGTCCGGCTGGATCTTGCCGGCGTCGTACGCGGCCTGCACCTTCTGCTGGCTGCGCATGCCGTAGCGGTCGGAGCGCTCCTTGGTGAGGTGCGGGAAGCGGTCGAAGATGCGCTCCGCGGTGACGCCCATGTTGAGAGCGCCCGGGTCGACCATCTTCTCCGCCACGAAACGCGGGTTGGGGTCGGCGTTCGCGCCGATCGGGTGGTGACCCATGTGCTCGACGCCGCCGGCGAGGGCGAGGTCGTACATGCCCAGGCCGATCGAGGCGCCCATGGTCGTCACGCTCGTCATCGCGCCGGCGCACATGCGCTCGACCGCGAGTCCGGGGACGGTCTGGGGGAGTCCGGCGAGGATCGCCACCGACCGCCCGAGGGTGAGCCCCTGGTCGCCGGTCTGGCTCGTCGCCGCGATGGCGACATCGTCGATGCGATCCGCCGGCACGGCCGCGTTGCGTTCCATCAGGCCGATGGTCGCCTTGACGGCGAGGTCATCCGCGCGGGTGTTCCAGTACATGCCCTTTTCGCCGGCGCGCCCGAAGGGGGTGCGCACTCCATCGACGAAGAAGACGTCCGAGATCTCGGCCACTCTGCCTCCAAGTTAGTGCGGTGGCCTCAGTCTATGAACGGCCGGAAACCGGGAGGAATCGGTTGGATCGAACCTACGAAGCGGTCGCGGACGTGGTGTCGGGCGATTGCGTCGCCTCTACAAAGGCGTCGGCGATCTTCTGTGCAGTCTGTTCAACCTGCCAGGGGCGTGCCCCGAGCGCGGACAGCGCGGTGCCGACCTCTTCGGCCGTGGCGGCAGGACCATCCCAGGCGATCCGGCGCAGGTACTCGGGCGTGAGGAGGTTCTCGGTGGGCATGCCCAGTTCCTCCGCGACCGCCTCGACGGCAGGACGGGCAGCCTTCAGGCGGGCGTCCGCCGCCGGATTGCGGTCGCCCCAGGCGCGGGGCGGGGGGAGCGCGTCGCTCGGCACGCGCTCGCGCGGCAGCGTCTCGGCGGCACGGCCGTCGACGATCGCCTGCCACCAGCGGTCGAGCTGCGTGCGGCTCGCCCGGCCCTGGAACTCCTTGACTCCCGCGAGTGCCTGCTTGGAGGCGGGGTTGGCAAGGACCGCGGCGACGAGGGAGCGGTCGGGAACGAGGCGCCCGGGCGAGATGTCCTGCTGCTGCGCGTACATCTCGCGCGCCTCCCACAGGGCGCGGGCGACGGCGAGATTGCGGGCGCCGCGCACCTGGTGGAGCCCGCTCAGCCGCCGCCAGGGATCTTCGCGTGGGGCCTTCGGGGCTCGCGCCAGGGTGGCGGCGAACTCCTGCGCGGCGAACGCGGTCTTGCCCTGCTCCTCGAGCTCGGCGACAAGGGCGTCACGGACGTCGACGAGGTGCAGCACGTCCAGCGCGGCATAGTCCAGCCAGGAGTCGGGCAGCGGACGGGTCGACCAGTCGGCCGCCGAGTGCTCCTTCTTCAGGGTGATGCCGAGCGTGTCCTCGACGACGGCCGCCAGACCCACCCGGTCGTGACCGAGCAGACGGGACGCGAGCTCGGTGTCGAAGATCACCTTCGGCTCCAGGTGCAGCTCGCGCAGCGACGGGAGGTCCTGGCTGGCGGCATGGAGCACCCACTCGACCTCGCCGATGGCCTCCTGCAGCGGAGCGAAGTCGCCGATCGCGGGCGGGTCGAACAGGAAGACCCCGGCGTCGCGCCGGAAGACCTGGACCAGATACGCCCGCTGCGAGTACCGGAATCCCGACGCCCGCTCCACGTCGACGGCCACGGGGCCGGTGCCGGCGGCGAGCGCAGCACAGGCGGCGCGGAACTCCTCGGTTTCGGAGATCACGGAGTATTCAGTCACGTACAGCCTTTCGCGCGCCGATCACGGCGATGCCCTCGGAGCCCGGCGGAAGTCCCGCCAGCATTCCGACCAGCTCGGCCCATGCTTCGACGTGCGGTCGGAACGGGCCCTCCGGAGTCCAGGACGCCCGCAATTCTATCTGTGCCCCGTCTCCCTCGTCGGCGAGGCCGCCGAACCCCTTCGACAGCGTCTTCGTCGACGTGCCGGACGGGGAGTGGGAGATCGCGTCCCGGGAATCCAGCGCGTCCACGAGCCACGACCAGGTGACGTCGGCGAGCAGGGGGTCGGTGCCGATCTCGGTCTCCAGCGGAGCCTGGGCGAAGATCACGATGCGCCAGGCGCCGCCCCAGGCATCCGGCTCGTCCGGATCGTGCAGGAGGATGAACCGCCCGGTGCCGTACACGGAGTCGCCGTCCTCGCCGGGGCGGACGTCGGCGGACAGGGCGATCGCGAAGGGCGCCAGATTCTGCGGGGTGGGGATCTCACGGACCGCGATGTCGTCACGGAACGTGGTCGCGCGCAGTTCGGCGACGGCGGCGTCGAAGGGCGTCCCGGCCTCGGGGTGTGCGGTCACGGCAACAGGCTAGAGTCGGAAGGCGATGAAGAGTCTCAGGCACGCCGTTGCGATCGTTGTCCCCGCGCTCCTCGCCCTGGGCGCTGCCGTCGGCGTCCTCGTGATCGCCGTGGCGCGTCGGGTCGTCATCCCGTTGCGCAGCCGCACCCTCGACACCGAGATCCTCGCGGTCGACACCGGGGCGCAGACGATCGAGCTCCGCCGCACCCTCGACACCGAGCTGCCGGGGCGATACGGCCTCTTCACCACGGGCACCTACGGCTACGTCAAGCTCGGCGCGGTGCTCAGCGCGGACAGCACGACCGTGCGGCGCAAGCTCCTCACGAAGATCGAGCCCGGAGCCCGGGTGGACCGCGGAGCCTCGTTCAGCGGCAGCTACTACACGTCACCGAGCGAGCTGCACCTGCGCTGGGAGAACGTGCTCATCGGCTCTCCGGCCGGCCCGTGCCCCGCGTGGTTCTTCCCCGGGGACTCCTCGACCTGGGTCATCCAGGTGCACGGTCGCGGCACCACGCGGGCGGAATGCCTCCGCGCCGTGCCGGTGCTGCACGCGGCGGGGCTGCCCACGCTCGTGGTGTCGTACCGCAACGACGGCGAGGCACCGCGGACCAAGGCGGGCGCCTATGCGCTCGGGGCGTCGGAGTGGCGGGACGTGGACGCCGGGATCGCCTACGCGCTGCGTCACGGCGCGGAGCGCGTCGTGCTGATGGGCTGGTCCATGGGCGGGGCCGTGTCGTTGCAGGCCGCGGTCAACTCCGGCCATCGGGATCGCATCGCGGGCATCATCCTCGAGTCGCCGGTCGTGGACTGGCGCACCGTGCTGCGCTTCCAGGCCCGGGTCGCCCGGGTCCGCGAACCCCTGCCCGCCCTCGCGATGGGGGCGCTGCAGCTGCCGCTCACGGCGAGGCTCAGCGGTGCGGACGAGCCGATCCTGTTCGATCGCCTGGACATGGTCGCGCGGGCCGACGAACTACAGGCGCCGATCCTCATCCTGCACAGCGACGACGACGGCTTCGTCCCCGCGGACGCCTCGCATGCCCTGCAGGAGGCGCGGCCGGACCTCGTCACCATGCCGCGCTTCACGGTCGCGAGGCACACCAAGCTCTGGAACTACGACGAGAAGGGCTGGACCACGGCCATCACGGAGTGGCTGGCGGCCCAGGGGCTCAGCGCTTCTGCCTGACCTGGTTCTTGGCGCGCATGAGCATGCCGGTCATGCCGCCGATCCGCAGCGGTGACACGGCCTTGGTGAGCCCGATCGACTGCGGGTAGTCCTCGGGGATCGCCAGCACCTCGTCCGCCGTCAGTCCGGTGAGGCCCTGCACGAGGATGCTCGCGAACCCCCGGGTCGTCGGCGCCTCTTCCGGGGCCGTGGCATGCATGGTCACGACGTCGTCGTGGACTTCGACGTAGATGTAGACCGGCGACTGGCACTCCGCGACGCGCTCGCACATCTCCGGATGCGCCGCCACCTCATCGGAGACGGCGGGCAGCTCGTCGGCGTACTCCAGGAGCAGCAGCAGGCGATCCGATTCCGGGGTCTCCAGGAATCCGTCGCGGATCTCGGCGAGGGTCTCGGGCAGTGCGGAGGCGTTCATCCCCGCCATTCTCCCACCTCAGACGGTGCCGGGCTCCGTGCCCGTGACGATCGGGACGCGCACCGCGCTGCCCCACTCCGTCCACGAGCCGTCGTAGTTGCGGACGTTCTCGAAGCCGAGGAGGTGCTTCAGCACGAACCACGTGTGGCTCGAGCGCTCCCCGATGCGACAGTAGGCCACGACGTCGTCGCCGTCCTGCAGCCCGGCGCCGTCCCGGTAGATGGCATCGAGTTCGGCGCGGCTCTTGAAGCCGCCGTCCTCGGCGACCGCCTTCGCCCACGGCACGCTCTGCGCGGTGGGGATGTGACCGGCGCGCAGGGTCCCCTCCTCCGGGTAGGCCGGAGCCGTGGTGCGCTCTCCGCTGTACTCCTCCGGCGAACGGACGTCGATGAGCGGGTTGCCGAGGTGGGCGAGCACGTCCTCCTTGTATGCACGGATGGCCGTGTCGTCCCGCTCCACCACCGGGTACTCCGTGGCGGGGCGGTTCGTCGCCTCGCGGGTGAGCTCGCGGCCCTCCGCGATCCAGCGGTCACGGCCGCCGTCGAGCAGACGGACGTCCTCGTGGCCGAACAGCGAGAACACCCACAGCGCGTACGCCGCCCACCAGTTGTTCTTGTCGCCGTAGATGACCACCGTGTCGTCGCGGGCGATGCCCTTGCGGCTCAGCAGCTCCGCGAAGCCCTCGCCGTCGACGTAGTCCCGCACCACCGGGTCGTTGAGCTCGGTGTGCCAGTCCACCTTCACCGCTCCGGGTATATGGCCCGTCTCGTAGAGGAGGACATCCTCGTCCGACTCGACGACCACGAGGCCGGGCTCTCCCAGGTGGGCCGCGAGCCACTCGGTCGTCACCAGGCGGCCGGGCTCGGCGTACTCGGCGAACTTGGGGGAGGAGGAGTCGAACTCGATGGCCATGGGGTCTCCGTAGCGGTGAGCGGGCGAGCGGGCGGTGCGGACGGCGTAGTGTGGATCCGTCCCTTCGACGATAGATCCTCCGCGCGCCTCCGGGACCCGATCCGTAAGACTTCGACACAGGCCGTTGCCTGATTCAGGACCGTGATGACCGACCCGACCACCCGCACCGGAACCGTCCACCTCACCGAGCGCACGCCGACGGTCAGCGGACCCGAGATGCTCGCGAGCCTGGTGCCGCCGCCGCAGTTCGACGACGCCACGTTCGACAGCTACCGGGCGGACCCCGCCTACCCGTCGCAGGAGGAGGCCAAGCAGACGCTGCTCCGGTTCGCCGGACGCGGCGCCCCCGTCAAGCGGGGCGGTCTGTTCAGCAGGGCGAAGAAGGAGCCGGAGCTCAAGCCGGGGGTCTACCTCGACGGCGGCTTCGGCGTGGGCAAGACCCACCTGCTCGCGTCGATCTACCACGCGATGCCCGCGCGCCGGAAGTACTTCGGCTCGTTCATCGAGTACACCGCGCTGGTGGGTGCCCTCGGGTACAAGAACACCGTCGACCTCCTGAAGGGCGCCGATCTGCTCTGCATCGACGAGTTCGAGCTCGACGATCCGGGCGACACCATGGTCATGACGCGTCTGCTCGGTGAGCTCGTGCCCACCGGGACCCGGCTTGCGGCGACCTCCAACACGCCGCCGAACGCGCTCGGCGAGGGGCGCTTCGCCGCGCAGGACTTCCTCCGGGAGATCCACGCGATGTCGGACAGCTTCCAGACCCTGCGCATCGACGGCGTCGACTTCCGGCAGCGCGCGATCGACGGTCACGCCGTGACGCTGGACGACGCGGCGTACGGGGCCGCCGTGGAGGCGGCCGCGGCGGACGGCGCCGTGTCGGACGACGCGTTCGACGATCTCATCCGGCACCTCGCCCAGGTGCACCCCTCGCGCTACATCCGCCTCATCGACGGGTTGCATCTGGTGGGCCTGCGGGGCGTGCGCCAGCTCACCGACCAGTCGGAGGCGCTGCGGTTCGTGGCGTTCGTCGATCGCGTCTACGACGCGCAGATCCCGATCCTCGCGACGGGCGTCGGGCTCGATGCCGTGTTCTCCGACGAGATGCTCGCCGGGGGCTACCGCAAGAAGTACCTGCGCGCCATCTCCCGGTTGAACGCACTCACGCATTCTGCGTAAGCCCGAAGGCCGGCGTAACGCGATGTTCACACCCGGAGCCGGGCTGTAACAGCGGGGAAACAAACCTCACGCATGGGCGAAATCGCCCGTGGTCACACTGAAGCTCTCAACTACTTCGGATGTGAGGTTTTCCTATGGATGCTCCCGGCAACATCTCGTGGGCGATCACCGCGACGGCACTGGTGCTGCTCATGACGCCCGGCGTCGCGTTCTTCTACGGCGGTCTCGTCAAGGCGAAGAGCGTCGTCAGCATGATGATGATGAGCTTCGGCTCGATCGGACTCGTCGCCGTGCTGTGGATTCTCTTCGGCTTCTCGATGAGCGCCGTCGACAGCCCGACGGCTTTCGCGGGCAACCCTTTCGCGGACATCGGCCTGTCCAGCCTCGCCTCGGGTGAGGGGTCGAACGTCGCCCTCCTCAGCGTCGCGTACGGCGCCACCTTCGCGATCATCACCGTCGCCCTCATCTCCGGGGCGATCGCCGATCGGGCGAAGTTCGGCAGCTGGCTGATCTTCGCGGGCGTCTTCGCCACGGTCGGCTACTTCCCGGTCGCCGCCTGGGTCTGGGGCGGTGGCTGGATCATGAACCTCGGCACCACCCTGTTCGGCGAGGACAGCGGCATCGGCGTGATCGATTACGCCGGCGGCACCGCGGTGCACATCAACGCGGGCGCCGCGGCGCTGGCCCTCGCCCTGGTGCTCGGCAAGCGCATCGGTTTCCAGAAGGGCATCCTCAAGCCGCACAACGTGCCGCTGACGCTGCTGGGCGCCGCCCTGCTGTGGTTCGGCTGGTTCGGCTTCAACGCCGGTGCGGAGTGGCTCGCCGAGGACATGGGCGGCGTCGGCCTCATCGGCCTGAACACCCTGGGTGCGACCGCGGCCGCGATCCTCGGCTGGATCCTCATCGAGCGCATCAAGGACGGCAAGCCCACCTCGGTCGGCGCCGCCTCCGGCGCCGTGGCGGGACTCGTAGCGATCACCCCGGCGTGCGCAAACCTCACCCCCGGGTGGTCCCTCCTGCTCGGCGCGGTGGCCGGGATCGTCTGCGCCCTCGCGGTGGAGCTGAAGTTCCGTCTCGGCTTCGACGACTCGCTCGACGTGGTCGGCATCCACCTCGTCGGCGGTCTCATCGGCACCGTGTACCTCGGCTTCTTCGCCACCGGCACCGGCCTGTTCGTCGGCGGCGACGCCCGCCAGCTCGCCGTCCAGGTGATCGCCGCCGCCGGCGTGCTGATCTACTCCTTCGTGGTCGCCTGGGTGATCGGCTTCGTGATCCAGAAGACGATCGGGTTCCGCATCACGAACGAGGACGAGATCGCCGGTGTCGACCAGGTCGTCCACGGCGAGGAGGGCTACGCTCTCGCGAACGCGTGACGACGGTTAGGGTGACCGTGTGGGCACGACCAGCAACGGCATCCTGAAGACACTTGCGGATCTCCTGCGCCGAGCAGTGGGCTCCCCCCGGGCGTCGCGGACCTCTCCCGGTCCGCGGCGCCCGGACGCGCGTCTGCGGACGGCCGAGGAGCGCGAGCGGCGGTCGGCATCGGATGCCGGCGTCGAGCCGGGACGCGCCCGCGGCACCGAGACCGTGCGGCTCGACGCCGGGCGCATGCCGGCCGTCCGCGTGTCCTATGCGCCGCAGCGGGACGGGGCCCCGGATGCGGGCGAGGTCGTCTGGACCTGGGTGCCGTACGAGGAGAACGACGGCCGAGGCAAGGACCGACCGGTGCTGGTGATCGGGCGGCAGTCCTCCGAACGGGTGTACGCGGTGCGGATGACCAGCCGGCCGCACGACGGCGACCGCGACTACCTCTCGATCGGGAGCGGGGAGTGGGACGGGCAGGGCCGCGAGTCCTGGGTCGACATCGAACAGCTCTACAGCGTCCACGAGCGAGGTCTCCGCCGGGAGGCAGCGGCCCTGGACCGTACCCGGTACGCCCGGGTCGCTGCGGCGCTCCAGCGGCGATACGGGTGGGCGCAGAGCTGAGGCGGATGCCGCGTTCCCATCCGATGGGGGCAGGGCTCCGAACCTTCCTGTGAGTCGCCGCCGGCGGCACCCAAGGAGGAATCATGCGTTTCATCCCGACCAAGGTCCATGGAGTTCTCGATTACGTCGTCGGAATTGCTCTGATCGCCGCGCCCTGGCTCTTCGGCTTCGCCGGCATGGGCGGAGCCCCCGTCGTCATCCCGATCGTCCTCGGCGTCGGCCTCATCGTCTACAGCCTCTTCACGAAGTACGAGTGGGGTCCGTTCGGTCTGATCCCCATGCCCGTGCACCTCGTCTTCGACATCGTCGCGAGCCTCTTCCTCGCCCTGTCGCCGTGGCTGTTCGGCTTCGCGGGCGAGGCGCTGAACGTCTGGCTCCCGCACGTCGTCGTCGGTGCCGCCGTCATCGTCGTCGTGCTGTTCTCCCAGCCGCAGCCGCAGAGCACCCGCGGACGCGCCGCTACCGCCTGACGCCGGACACGACGAGGGGCGACCGCATGCCGATCCGGTCACCCCTCGTCGTCGCGAGGACTACTCCTCGTCGTCGGCCTCGGCCTGATGCTCCTGCTGCTGCTCGGTGTCGACCTGGGCGGGAGGCAGATCCTGCAGGAACTGGCGGTCGCTGTTCGGGTCGCCGCTCCCGTCGCCGGCGAGCGGATCCTGCGCGCTGACGTCGTCGGCGGGGATGTTCTCTCGTCCGTTCATGTCCGGTCCTCTCACGCGGGGCGCCGGGTGCGCCCGTTCATCGGCGAGTCTGCCTGCCGTCCGCGACGGACGGGATCCCCTGGTGCGATCCGGCGCGTGGTGATAGGCGGCTCAGCCGCGGAGAGCGGCGCTGAGCCAGCGGGCGTACTGGTGCCAGGGGTCGCCGTCCTGCTGCAAGCGGGCGATGTGAGCGCCGATCTCGGGCGTCAGGGTGAACCACTCGCCGCCTTCGCGCGCGGAGGCGAACTCGCGGTGACGCTGCTGTTCGCGGACCCGGTCGCCCCGTTCGAAGGCGAGGAGCTCATCATGACGGATGCTCGCGAGTCTGCGCCGTGGCTGCCTGCTCGTGCCGATCTTCACCCTGCGGTCGTACCGGAGGTAGTACACGACGTCGATCCGCGGGAACGGCAGGTCGGGGTCGGGGGAGTCCCCGTAGCGCCAGCCGCAGAGCACGCAATGCCAGGCATCGTCCGTCCGCAGCCCGGTGAGACCGCCGCAGAGCGGGCAGGGTCCGGGGAGAAGGCGGGGTTTCGGCACCGGTGCAGCCTACGTCCGCCCTCGGACATCGGCCGTACCTGCCAGTACCCGGCGCTTCTGTCAACCACTGCCGTGGGGCGTCGTCGCTTGCCAGACTCGGCCTATGGTCTTCATCGGATTCCACGCCTCCCATGAGCAGATCCCGCCCGGCGCCTTGCTCGACGCGGTCGTCAGCGCGGAGTGGGCCGGCTTCGACGGGGCGATGTGCTCCGATCACCTGGCCCCGTGGCTGCCCGAGCAGGGGGAGTCGGGATTTGCGTTCAGCTGGATCGCCGCGGCGCTGGCCCGCACCCGCTTCCCGATCGGCATGGTCAACGCGCCGGGACAGCGATACCACCCGGCGATTGTGGCGCAGGCCTTCGGGACGCTGGAGGAGATGTTCCCCGGGCGGTTCTGGGCCGCGCTCGGCAGCGGGGAGGCGATGAACGAGCACGTGACCGGTGAGGTGTGGCCCGCCAAGGACGTTCGGAACGCGCGGCTGCGCGAGAGCGTGGACGTGATCCGCCGGCTGCTGGCCGGTGAGGAGGTCGACCACGACGGTCTCGTGCGCGTGCACCGCGCGCGGATCTGGACCCGCCCGGCTCAGCCGCCGCCGCTCCTCGCCACCGCGGTCAGTGCGGAGACGGCGGAGTGGGCAGCCGGCTGGGCGGACGGGCTCGCGACGGTCGCCCAGGAGCCGTCCGCGCTGCGGAGGGTGGTCGAGGCCTACCGATCGGCCGGGGGACAAGGGCCGTGCATCCTGCAGACGCACGTGAGCTGGGGCACCGACGACGCCGAGGCCTACGCGACCGCGAAGGAGCAGTGGCGGCAGGGCGTCGTCACCCCGCCGCTCGCGTGGAACATCGAGCAGCCGGAGGACTTCGACGCGGCGGTGGGCGAGGTCGACGAGGCGGGGCTGCGCGCGGCGGTCCTCGTCGACCATGACGCCCGTTCCCTCGCGGAACGGCTGGCGGAGCTCGTCGGCGTCGGCTTCGACCGGATCTACCTGCACCACGTGGGCCGCGAGCAGACCGGGTTCCTGAAGGCGGCCGCCTCCGAGATCCTCCCGGCTCTGAGAGAGCGCACATGAAGATCACCGACATGAGCGACCTGTGGTGGAAGACGGCCGTCGTCTACTGCCTCGACGTGGAGACGTTCCTGGACGCGGACGGCGACGGCGTCGGCGACCTCCGCGGCCTCGCGCAGCGCATCGACTACCTGTCGCAGCTCGGTGTGACATGCCTGTGGCTCATGCCGTTCTATCCCTCGCCCGACCTCGACGACGGCTACGACGTCAGCGACTTCTACGGCGTGGACCCTCGTCTGGGCACCCACGGCGACCTCGTGGAGGTGATCCGCACGGCCCGCGACCGCGGCGTCCGCGTGATCGTCGACCTCGTCGTCAACCACACCTCCGACCGTCACCCGTGGTTCCGCTCGGCGCTCCGGAGCGTCGACTCGCCCTATCGCGACTACTACGTGTGGCGGGACGATGCGCCGCCCAAGGGCCAGAAGAACACGGTGTTCCCGGGGCAGGCCGACGGGATCTGGACGAAGGACGAGAAGTCGGGGCAGTGGTACCAGCACAGCTTCTACGAGCACCAGCCCGACCTCAACATCGCCAACCCCGTGGTCAGGGACGAGATCGCGAAGGTGATCGGATTCTGGCTGCAGCTCGGCGTCTCGGGTTTCCGGGTGGACGCCGTGCCGTTCCTCCTCGAGGTCCCGAAGACGGCCGACATCCCCGACCCGCACGAGCTGCTGCGGGACATGCGACGCTTCCTCCAGCGCCGCTCCAGTGAGGCGATCCTGCTCGGCGAGGTCAATCTCCCGTACGAGGAGCAGCGGGCCTACTTCGGGGGCGCGGACGGCGACGAGCTGACCATGCAGTTCGACTTCGTGGCGATGCAGGCGCTCTATCTTTCGCTCGCCCGCCGCGATCCCGCCCCTCTCGTCGCCGCGCTCACCGCGCGGCCCGTCCTCGGACCGGAGGTGCAGTGGGCGAACTTCCTCCGGAACCACGACGAGCTCACCCTCGACAAGCTGACCGAGGCCGAGCGCCAGGAGGTCTTCGCGGCCTTCGCGCCGGACGAGCGGCAGCGGGTGTTCGGGCGTGGGATCACCCGCCGCCTCCCCCCGATGCTGGAAGGAGACCCCCGGAGGATCCGGATGGCGTACAGCCTGCTCTTCACGCTCCCCGGGACGCCGGTGCTGTTCTACGGCGAGGAGATCGGGATGGGCGAGAACATCGCCGTCGAGGGGCGGCAGGCCGTGCGCACCCCGATGCAGTGGTCGGCGGATCGCAACGGCGGCTTCTCCGATGCGCGTCCCTCCCGGCTGGTCGCGCCGTTGCCGACGGACGGGTACGCGCCCACGCACGTGAACGCCGCCGCCCGGCTCGAGGATCACGGTTCGCTCCTCCACTTCGTCCGCGACCTGACCGCGCGCTACCGGGTGTCGCCCGAGCTCGGGTGGGGGATGTTCCGCGTCGTCGACCAGCCGCAGGACGCCCTGCTGGTGCACTCCCTGGAGGCCGATGTGGGGCGCACGATCGCCGTCCACAACTTCGCGGAACGGCCGGCGACGACGCGGTTCCGGCTGGGGGAGGAGCCCGCGGGCACGACCCTGGTCGATCTCCTCGACGCGCGGCGCGTGACCCTCGACGACGACGGCGGGGTGGAACTGGAGCTTCCCGCCTACGGCTATCGGTGGCTGCGCGTCTCGCGCCCGGGGGACGGCAGGGTCCTATGACGATCCGGAAACGCCGAAGGCCCCGGATGACCGGGGCCTTCGAAGGGATTCTGTGGGCGATACCGGACTCGAACCGATGACCTCTTCCGTGTGAAGGAAGCGCGCTACCAACTGCGCCAATCGCCCATACCCGTGGGGTACGTCAACCGATACTACCCGACCGGAAAGCGCTCGGATGACCAGTCCGGGAGACACGCGCGAGATTCGCCACGGGTTTGGCGGAGCGCGGATCATCGGCTAATGTTTCATAAGTGCCCGGGACAACCGGGAACGAAATGCGGATGTAGCGCAGTTGGTAGCGCACAACCTTGCCAAGGTTGGGGTCGCGAGTTCGAGTCTCGTCATCCGCTCGAGTGCAGTAGATCTTCTCGAAGATCGGCGGCACGTGGGGTCAATCCACACGGTGGCGTGGCCGAGCGGCTAGGCACCGGCCTGCAAAGCCGTTTACACGGGTTCGAATCCCGTCGCCACCTCACGGGAAAACTGAATAGCCCCAACGGGCGCGATTGGCGCAGCGGTAGCGCGCTTCCCTGACACGGAAGAGGTCACTGGTTCGATCCCAGTATCGCGCACCACCTGAAACCCCCGGTTCTGCCGGGGGTTTTTTCTTGCCCGCGCCCCGTTCCTCCCGCTCCTTCGCCTCGCGCGGTGTCGCAGATCCGCGCGAGGTCGCAGCCTCACGGCAGAGCTCTGCGACATCGGTGCTGATCTGCGTGTCGGTGCCGCGGGAATCGAGTTCGAAGATGTGTTCGAATATCGGTATCCTGGAGGAGGCCGGAGGAAGGAGCCGGTGTGGGGAACTCGGGTCGCGCGCTCTCCGCGTACAACGACATGCGGTCGCAGCATCAGGCCATCGAGGCCGCCGCACGCCGCGGCCCCCTGCAGTCCCTGTCCGATCGCGAACTCGCCTTGCGCGAGTCCGCCATCACCGTCTATCCGCACGCGCTCCAACGGCGGGTGCGGGCGTGGGTGCGATTCGGCCCGGAGGCGATCCGCGTGGAGGCCAAGGTCGTCCGCTCCACTCCGCTCGCGGCGGGCATCGAGTTCCGTGCCGGCGAGCGCACGTATCGCTGCTGGGTCTGGGGGAACGCGGTGCAGCCGGCGGAGGGGTGACCGCGAGAGTGGACACCGCTCGCACGATCTGTTCGTTTCCCGTCCGCACATCGGTGTCTTCGGTCTTCCCGAGGCGGTGCCGCTGACAGGGTGGACGGACATCACCACCGGCGATCGACGATCGCACCTCCGTGGGACGAGATTCCGTGGCGATCATCTCAGGAGGGCGGACATGGGTAGATTCATCTACGAAGGAAGCGCCAAGATCGAGGTCGAGGATCGCCCACTGCGACATCTGCAGCTCGTGATGACCGCGAAGCTCCGGCGGGGCGAGCCCTTCCCGTACACCTGGAAGGAGGACGCCAGCATCGGGGGCGGACGGATCACCGTCTGGATCCATGCCGGGAGCTCCATGGTGTTCAAGTACGTGGGCAGCCGCCAGCCGGAGGTCAACCGGGCCTGGGTTGACGCGCTGGCATACACGGCCAACTCGCCGAGCGGCCTGTATCTCGTGCCGGAGCCGGCTAGCAGCGCGGTCACCGGCACCCTCGACGCGGCGTAGGGCGCGACGACAGACGGGACGCCCCCTCCGCGAGGCGAGGAGGAGGCGTCCCGACCTGGTGCACCGAGCGTCAGACGCGCGCGGTGCCTGCGCCGTTCCGCGGGACGCGCGGCTCTCGACTGACGAAGATGCCCAGCAGCACCATGCCGATCGCGAGACCGAGGTGGAGCCAGTTGTCGGCGTTGTTCACCGGCAGGAAGTTCAGCTGCTCGTTGCCGACCGCGATGAGGCCGTACAGCCAGACGACGAGGTACGCGAGCCCGCCGATGATGAGGTAGAGGCGGGAGGCGCGCGGCGAGGCGGCGAGCGCGATGCCCGCGACGGCGAACAGCAGGTGCACGACGTTGTGTAGGACCGAGACCTGGAAGAGGCCGAGGAGCAGGGCCTCCGATGCTGCTCCGGCACCGTGCAGGTGTTCGGCCGAGTGGGTCAGGCCCGGGATGAAGCCGGCGATGCCGACGATGAGGAAGACGATGCCGACGGTCAGCGCCGTCTTCTGGATCGGTGTCTCGGCGTAGCGGGTGGTGCGGGTGGTGTCGCTCATGATCCCCTCCAAGGTGGGTGCGGTTGCCCGAAAGTAGAACCCCGGGGCGCGGGCTGAGAGGGCATTGACGCGGCGGAAGCGGCGCGGTAACTTATCGCGCGTCCGCGGCCGCTCCGGCGATGATGAGCTCCAAGCCCGGATTGTCAATCCCCCTCGGCGTCGTCACGGCCGCTTCTTACGCTCAGCCCATGACCGACGCCGCTCTCGACCGCACCTGCGGCACCTCGACCGATCGCGACGCTGCGACCGGGCTGCGACGCATCGACCACCTGGCGCAGCTGGCCGCGGTCGTCCGCGCATGCCCCGGTCTGCATGTCCGCTACTCCGAGGGACCGGACGCGGACGCCCGCCGCTCCAGCGTCGACACCGAGAGCGGACTGGAGCTCCCCGGGCTCTCCGTCAATCCTCTCGACGCCGAGCGGTGGTGGACGCGTCCCCTGGAGGACTGGCTGGCGCGCCAACTCTGCCAGTACCGGCACCTCGCCGAGAAGGATCCGCAGCGCGTCGCCTGAATCCTCCGGGGCGAGCACTGCGGCCGCGGCCCGGATTGCGAGCCGCTGCTGAAGGACGTGGAGCCGATCGCCGTGATCGGCGCACACGTGCTGCTCGAGGCCAGGGAGCGGTACGAGCGCAACTTCGATGCGGGGCACGGACCCGCCGACGACGAGGAGGACCGGGGATGAGCAGAGGGCGGCAGTGGACGGAGGTCGTTCCCGGCTTCTTCGGCATCAGCGTGGCGGACGTCAACTGCTACCTCGTGCAGACCGCGGATGGGCTGACGCTGTTCGATGCGGGGCTGCCGCGCAGCAGGGGCGTGCTGCGCGACGTGCTCGGCCACATCGGCGCGAAGGAGACCGACATCGATGCGGTCGTCCTGACGCACGGGCATTTCGACCACGTCGGTGTCGCATGCGGGCTGCATGAGGAGGGGGTCTCCGTATTCGTCCACCCTCGCGACGCACAGCTGGCCCGTCATCCGTACAGTTACCGTCCGGCGTCGCCGCGCGTCCCGTACGTGCTCACCCATCCGCGGGGGATCCCGACCATCACCCGGATGGCACTCGCCGGAGCTCTGAATGTCCGGGGCGTCGAGGCGCAGCCGCGCGTGAGGCACGAGCATCCGATCGACGCCCCCGGCACCCCGATCGCCCTGTGGACTCCCGGGCACACGGAAGGGCACTGCGCGTACCTCTTCGAGGAGTCCGGGGTGCTCATCGCCGGCGACGCCCTCGTGACGCTCGACCGGTACACGGGGGAGTCCGGGCCCCAGATCGTCGCGAGGGCCGCCACGGCCGACACCACGGAGGCGATGGAATCGCTGGACACCCTGGCGCGGACGAGCGCGCGCGTCGTCCTGACAGGTCACGGAGAGCCCGTGCTGGACGGCGTGGGGCCCGCGGTCGCTGCGGCGCGGCGACGCGGACCCCACTGACCCCGCATCTCAGTCGAGCAGCGTCTCACCGATGTAGCTGCCCTCCGCACATCCCGGGGGCACGGCGAACACGGCGGATCCGATCGGGACGGTCCACTCGTTGAGCAGGTCGAGCTCGTCGAGCCGTTGCTGCATGGGGACGAACTGCCGCGCGACGTCGGCCTGGAACGCGGCGAAGAGCAGTCCGGATTCGGAGACGCCGTCTCCGGCCGGGCGCTCGTCATAGTTGTACGCCCGGCGGAAGATGCGCTCCGCGCCGTCGCCGCGAGCGCGTCGGATGTGCGCGAACGCCGGGATGACGGGGAACCCGATGGCCGTCGTCGCGTCGAAGTCCGGCTCGTCGAACTCCGACGTCCCCGTGAGCGGCGCGCCGTCGCGGAGCGTCCGCCCCACCGAGGCCTCGCGGCCCCCGCGATCCAGTCGGTCCCAGGCGTCGAGGTCCATGCGGATGCGGCGGAGGACCATGCCCGTGCCGCCGGCGAGCCAGCCGTCATCGCTCCACACCACCCGGTCGAAGTCCTCGGTCCCCGGCTGCGGATTGCTCGTGCCGTCGACCTGACCGAAGAGGTTGCGCATGGTCGTGCCCGGTCGCTCGGTGCCGTGTGCCCGGCGGAAGCCCTGCTGGATCCATCGCACGGTCGCGAAGCTGCGCGCGTCCTTCAGGAGCATGCGCTGGGCGTGCGCGACGGTCAGGGGGTCGTCGGCCGCGATCTGCAGGAGCAGGTCTCCGTCCGAGAACTCCGGCTGCAGGCGGTCCACGCGGAAGGCGGGTAGGGGAGCGAGCCACGCGGGGGTGCTGCCGCCCGCTCGAGCCACGAGCGCCTGGCCGAAGCCGAACGTGACGGTCAACCGGGCAGGGGCGAGTGCGAGCTCCGGCTCCGAGTCCGCGAGCGCCGATCGTCCCTGGGTGAGCCGCGCCGCGTCGTCCGTGAGGATACGCAGGAGCCGGCGGAGCGCGTCGCGGTCGACCTCCGGGCGCAGATCGAGCGCGACGAACGAGCCGTGCGCCTGCGCCGCGGTGTCGATCCCGGCCTGATGGACGCCATGGAACGGGACGGTGCGGGAGCCGTTGAGCGGAGCCGGGGCCGCGGGAGCCTCCGTGTCCGCTCGCGTGAGGGCGAGGTCGGCCCCGACCGCGACGGCGGCGCCGACACCGGCGACAGCCCCTCCGAGGAGGAACTGCCGCCGGGTCGAGCCGGTGCGGCCGGTGCGCGCGCCCGAGACGCGCGCGGACATCAGTGGTCCATGCCCTCGTGGTCGTCGGCTCCGTCGTAGTTCTCGTTCGCGCCGGAGTAGTCCTTCACCGGCGCGGCGAACTCGAACGTGGAGTCGTCCGACAGGGTGACGGTGAAAGCGACCTCGTCACCGGCTTTCAGCGGCTCGGCGAGATCCATCATCATGATGTGATTCCCCCCGGGCTCGAGGGCCAGAGTGCCGCCGGCGGGGACGACGAAGCCCCCGGCGATCTCCCGCATGACCATCTCCCCGGCCTCGTTCTCCACGGTCTCGTGCAGCTCGATCATCGGCGAGGCGGCGGAGGTGACCGATGTCACCGTCACGTCCTCCTCGCCCTCGTTGACGAGCACGCCGAAGGCTGCGGACATGCCTTCATCGGCCGCCTTGACCCAGGCGTCGTGAATCCGGAGATCGTCACCGGCGGGGGCGCTGGTCGGCGTCTCGGCTGTGGGCGCGGTGCACCCGGTGAGCGCGACGAGCGAGAGGACGATCGCCGCGCCGAGGCGGGGGAGGGAAGTGCGAGTGTTCATGATGATGCCTTTCAGGAGTTCTCTGCCGTGTCGCCGGATTCCGGCGACACGGCGGCCGCGCGACGGCGGCGGAGGATGAGGAGGACGGCGAAGGCGGCGACGGCGAGTGCCGCTCCCGCCCCGCCGACGAGCAGGACCCGGATCGGGTCGCCCGTCTCGTCTGCGTTCTGATCCGATGCGGTCGATGAGTCGTCCGTGGCGGAGGAGGTCGGCTCCGGATTCCCCGTCGACTCCAGCGGGACGGCGTCGCCGATCGCGAAGGGGATGACCCCCGCGATCGGATGTCCGTCCTCGGAGACGACCTGCCAACGCACCTGGTACCCGCCCTCCGGCATGTCGGGCAGGAGGGCAGCGGTGACGTTCCGTCCGCGCACCTCCACCTCGCCCGTCGCCCAGTCCTCGCCCTCCGCGTCGACGACGAGGACGACAGCCCCGGCGGTCGACTCGTCGAGGACGAGGAGTTCGCCCGAGAACGTCATCGTGACGCTGACAGGCGCGGTGTCGAGCCGTTCCCCGTCGGCGGGGTTGCTCTCGATGAGTTGGTCATGGGCGGTCGCCGGCACCGCCGTCGCGAGGATCGCGACAGCCGCCAGCACCGCCCCGGCCGCGAATCTGCGGACAGGGGACATGGGAAGAGCCTCTCTTCGAACGTCGCCGAGCGACGGGGTACCTGCGTTCGTGCGCGCGTCACCGGGGACAGCGCGAGGACGCACCGCGCGGTCGGAGGCCGCGGGCGCGGATCAGAGCGCGGGGAGAGCGGGCGGGGCGCGTCCGAGGAGCGGGGTGAGGAGACGGAGGCGGCGGGCCGTCCGGACGACGAAGAGACCGGCCAGGCGGAACGGAGAAGCGGCGGAGCGCGGGGCGAGCGTCACGTCCGCACGCCGACGCACCCAGCGGATCAATCGGACGGCGAGGTCGCGCAGGGTGAGGAGCAGCCGCTCCCCGCGGTGGAGCGCGGCCACGGTGACGATCGCGGCGAGGGCATGCCCGAGCCACATCGCGGCATCCGCGGTCGCGACGACCGCGGAGCCTTCGGCGGCGGGGAGCACGAGCGGAGCGCCGTGCACGTGACGGATCGCCGCGCCGGACGGGGTGACCGTGCCGACCACGAAGAGCACGTGGAAGAGGAACTGGCTCACGGCCACGGAGAGGGTGAGCCGGGTGAGGGAGAGCGTCCGCCCGGCGAGGAGCACGCTCACCATGAAGGCGAACAGCCAGGGCACGAGGATCCCCAAGGGGCCCGGCATCTCGCCGCCGCCGCTCACATGACCCGCCAGGGCCACGAAGATCGCGAGCGACGAGGTCGCGAAGCCCCGCACGACGGCGGGCTTGCGGGACGGGCTCACGGGCACCAGTCTGCCATGCGCCGGAGATCGTGACGGGCGGGAGTCGTGCGTCAGCTCCGCGGTGCTCCGGAGCGCTTGACGACGTCGTAGGCGGCGAGCGCTGCCTTCCGGGTCTCACCGAGGTCGACGATCGGCTCGGCGGGGGCGTCCGCAGCCCAGCGGCTGATGTACCGCCCCTCGCTGTCGAACTTCCTGGCCTGCAGCTCCGGGTTGAACACGCGGAAGTACGGGGCGGCGTCGGCACCGGAGCCCGCGACCCACTGCCAGTTGAACGGGTTGCTCGCGTCGTCGGCGTCCACCAGCGTGTCCCAGAACCACTCCTCGCCGAGCCGCCAGTCGATGAGGAGGTTCTTGACGAGGAACGATGCCGTGACCATCCGCACCCGGTTGTGCATGTACCCGGTGTGCCAGAGCTCGCGCATGCCCGCGTCGACGAGGGGGACTCCGGTCTCGCCGTGCTGCCAGAGCTCCAGCCGCGCGGGGTCCAGGGGAGGCCACGGGAACGCGTCGAACTCGCGCCGCAGGTTCTTCGTCGCGAGATCCGGGAAATGGAACAGCGTGTGCCAGGCGAACTCGCGCCAGCCGAGCTCCGAGAGGAATCCGCCGGCCCCGTCGACATCGATCGCCTCGTGCCACACGGTGAACGGACTGAGCTCGCCCCAGCGCAGACGCGGAGACAGCCGGGAGGTGGCACCGGCGGCCGGCGCGTCGCGAGCGTGGTCGTACGTGCGGAGGTCTTCGGCGAGGAAGTGCTGCAACCGGCGGCGCGCGGCGGGCTCGCCGGGCTCCCAGGTGTCGCGCAGACCGCCCGCCCAGTCCGGGGCGGAGGGCAGCAATCCCCAGTCGTCCAGCGCGTCGGAGGGGAGCCGCCTGCCGGCGCCGCGGAGCTCTCGAGGCTCGGGAAGCGGGGCGCGCGGCGCCGGAAGGGCCAGACAGGCCCGCCAGAACGGCGTGAAGACCGAATAGTGCGTGCCGCTCCCGGTGGTGACCGTCCACGGCTCGTGCAGGAGCGACCCCGCGAAAGACGCGACCTGGAGCCCCTCGTCGCGCAGCGTCGTCTTCAGCCCGGCGTCGATCTCGCGCCCGGCGGCGCCGTAGCGACGGTTCCAGAAGACCGCTCCCGCACCCGACTCGGTGATCAGTTCTCGCACGACCCGGTCGGCGGGCCCGCGCCGCAGCACCAGCGTCGCCCCCTTCTCACGCAGTCGCTCGGCGAGCGAGGCCAGCGAATGGTGCAGCCACCAGCGCGCCGCGCCGCCCAGCGGACGGACGCCGGGGGACTCCTCGTCGAGGACGAAGAGCGCGATGATCGGTTCGTCGCGCTCGACGGCGGCGCGCAGCGCGGGGTTGTCCGCCAGGCGGAGATCGTCGCGGAACCAGACGATCGAGGGCGAGGTCATCGGGTCGCCCACAGGGCCCAGGCGATCAGCAGAGGCTGCAGGAACAGGCGGCCGAACCGCCGCCGGTCCGTGTCGAGCCCGGGCGTCGATCGCCCGGTGCGCCACTGATGCCAGTTGCCGGGGAAGACCGCGGCGAAGAAACCGGCCGTCGCCACTCCCATCCGTCGGCGCTCGCGGGGCAGAGCCACCAGACCCGCGGCGAGCGCGACCTCGGCCGCACCGGACGCCAGGACGATCGCGTCCTTGTCCATCCGGGTGAGGCGGGTCGCCCAGTCGGGCACGACGACCCGGAACCCGCGTGTCTGCGTGAAGTGCAGCACGCCCATCGCGCCGAGGGCGAGAGTGAGGAGCCAGCGGGCGATCGTCCGTGTCATGCGCCCACGCTACCGTCCCCGTCGGACGCCGTGCCTGCCACACTGAGGCGATGACCGTGCTGCGCATCACCGTCCTCTTCCTCCTCGCCGCCATCGCCGAGATCGGCGGCGCCTGGCTCATCTGGCAGGCGGTGAAGGAGGAGAGGGGCTGGTTGTTCGCGGTCCTCGGGGTCATGGCGCTCGGCGCCTACGGGTTCATCGCGGCTCTGCAGCCGGATGCGAACTTCGGCCGTGTCCTCGCCGCGTACGGCGGGATCTTCATCGCCGGATCCCTCGCCTGGGGCGTCATCATCGACGGATTCCGCCCCACCTCGTGGGACGTCGTCGGCTCCGTCGTGGCTCTGGCCGGGGCGGCGATCATCATCTTCGCGCCGGTGGCGACGGATTCGCTGTCGGAGACCGCCGCGTGACGGTCGGCGACCTGCGAGCGGACGAGTAGCCTAGATCCAGACCCAGATGGAGTGATCAGTGCCTGAAAACGCCCAGCCGACCGACGGCTTCGCCCTGTTCTCTGACCGAAACGTCGTCGCCATGCGCGTCGGCGGCGTCCTCAAGGACCTCGCTGCGACGGTCACCGAGACCGACGAGGTCGAGCCCGTCACGATCGACAGCCCCGACGGCCTGAACATCCTGCGTCACTCGACCGCGCATGTGCTCGCGCAGGCGGTGCAGCGGATCAACCCGCAGGCCAACCTCGGCATCGGTCCGCCCATCACCGACGGCTTCTACTACGACTTCGGCGTCGACACCCCGTTCACGCCGGAGGACATCAAGGCGATCTCCAAGGAGATGCAGCGCATCGTCCGCGAGGGCCAGCGCTTCGTCCGTCGCGTCGTGACCGACGAGGAGGCTCGTGCGGAGCTCGCGGACGAGCCGTTCAAGCTCGAGCTCATCGGGCTCAAGGGCCCTTCGGCGGGCTCCGAGGGCGAGATCGCCGAGGGGGCCTCCGTCGAGGTGGGCGAGGGCGAGCTCACGATCTACGACAACACCACCCGCGACGGCGAGGTCGTCTGGAAGGACCTCTGCCGCGGTCCGCACCTGCCCAACACGCGCATGATCGGCAACGGCTGGGACCTCACCCGCATCGCCGCCGCGTACTGGCGAGGGAGCGAGAAGAACCCGCAGCTCCAGCGCATCTACGGCACCGCATGGCCGACGAAGGACGAGCTGCGCGCCTACCAGGAGCGCATCGCCGAGGCCGAGCGCCGTGACCACCGCAAGCTCGGCGCCGAGATGGACCTGTTCTCCTTCCCGGACGAGATCGGCTCGGGACTGGCGGTGTTCCACCCCAAGGGGGGCATCATCCGCTACGAGATCGAGGAGAACCTGCGCAAGCACCTGCTGCGCAACGGCTACGACCTCGTCAACAGCCCGCACATCACGAAGAAGGATCTCTTCATGACGTCGGGGCACCTGCAGACCTACGCGGACGGCATGTTCCCCCCGATGCACCTCGACGAGGTCGTCGACGACGAGGGCAACGTCACCCGCCAGGGCCAGGACTACTACCTCAAGCCGATGAACTGCCCGTTCCACAACCTCATCTTCCGTTCGCGCGGGCGCTCCTACCGGGAGCTGCCGCTGCGTCTGGCCGAGTTCGGCACGGTCTACCGCTACGAGAAGAGCGGAACGCTCTCGGGGCTGACCCGGGTGCGCGGCCTGACCCAGGACGACGCGCACATCTACGTCGCCCAGGACCAGGTCAAGGAGGAGCTCACCACCAACCTGAACCTCGTCCTCGACCTGCTCCGCGACTACGGCCTCAACGACTTCTACCTCGAGCTCTCGACGAACGAAGAGGGCAACCCGAAGTTCCTCGGCGAGCCCGAGCAGTGGTCGACGGCGATCGACACGCTGCGCGAGGTCGCGATCGAGTCCGGTCTCGAGCTCGTGGCCGACCCGGGCGGCGCCGCCTTCTACGGCCCGAAGATCTCGGTGCAGGCCCGCGACGCCATCGGCCGCACGTGGCAGATGTCGACGATCCAGCTCGACTTCAACCAGCCCGACCGCTTCGAGCTGGAGTACACCGGTCCCGACGGGCAGAAGCACCGGCCTGTGATGATCCACCGGGCGCTCCTCGGCTCCGTCGAGCGCTTCTTCGCGATCCTCCTCGAGCACTACGCCGGCGACTTCCCGCTCTGGCTCGCGCCGAGCCAGGTGGTGGGTGTGCCGGTGGCCGAGCAGTACGGCGACTACCTGGACGACGTCATCGCGCAGCTGCGCGCGGCGGGCGTGCGGGCCGACGTCGACCACTCCGACGACCGCATGCAGAAGAAGATCCGGAATCACACCACGGCGAAGGTCCCGGTCATCCTCATCGTGGGGGAGCAGGACCGCGCCGCCGGCACGGTGTCGTTCCGCTTCCGCGACGGCACGCAGGAGAACGGCGTGCCGGTGGCCGACGCGGTGCGCCGTATCAGCGCCGCCATCGCCTCGCACGCGCTGGTGTTGAAGGCGGGTGACCTCGCATGACGGGCGGTGAGGCGGACCTCGAGGACGCCTCCCGTCTCGTCGGGGTGCCCGACGAGTTCCAGCGGCTGTGGACCCCGCATCGGATGGCGTACATCCAGGCCGGGCCGGAACCACTGCGCGAGGAATGCCCGTTCTGCGAGGCGCCGAAGTACCCGGATGCCGAGCGGCTCATCGTGGCGCGTGGGGAGACCGCCTACGTGCTGCTGAACCTGTTCCCGTACAACTCGGGGCACCTGCTCGTGTGCCCGTACCGGCACATCGCCACCTACGACCAGGCGACGCCCGAGGAGGTCGCGGAGATCGGTGCGCTCACGCAGACCGCGATGCGCGTGCTCCGCGAGGTCTCGGGCTGCGACGGCTTCAACCTCGGGATGAACCAGGGAGCGGTGGCCGGAGCGGGCGTGGACGCGCATCTGCATCAGCACGTGGTGCCGCGGTGGCGCTCGGACGCGAACTTCTTCCCGATCATCGCCAAGACGAAGGCGCTCCCGCAGCTCCTCGGTGAGGTGCGGGAGGCCGTCGCGGAGGCCTGGCCCGCCGTCGATCGCTGAGTCGTCGCGGCGGCGTCCCAGGGTCGAGGAGGCGTCAGCGCACCTGGCGGGCGGTGAACTGCATCCGCGGGTTCGCGTAGAACTCCTGCGCCTCGACGAGCTGCAGCTCGCGCTCGCCCGAGTCGAGCGTGGCCTGGAGCAGGTCGTAGACGCTGGAGGCGGTGCGCTCCAGAGCGGTCTGCGCGCTGCCGGTGGCGACGTAGTGCGCGGTGAACAGCGCCGCCGTCACGTCGCCGGAGCCATTGGCCTTCATCGGCAGGTGCGGGGTCTGCACGAGCCACGCGCCCGCGTCGTCCACGGCGAGCATCTCGATCGTGCCCTCTTCGCGGTCCGGCCGCTCGACGCTCGTGACGAGCACCGTGCGCGGCCCCATCGCCCGCGCGAGGTCGACCGACGCGAGGGTGGACTCGAGGGTGTCGGGCTCGGTCTCGGTGAGGAAGCCCAGTTCGAACTGATTCGGCGTGATGATGTCGGCCACGGGAACCACGCGTTCGCGGAGCAGGATCGGGATGGCCGGAGCCACGAAGCAGCCGGACTTGGCGTTGCCCATGACCGGGTCGCACGCGTACAGCGCGTCCGGGTTGGCCGCCTTCACCCGGGCGACCGCGTCGATGATGACGTCGCCGATGCCCTCGCTGCCCTGGTAGCCGCTGAGCACGGCGTCGATGGAACCGAACACGCCGCGTTCCTCGATGCCGGTGATGACCTCGCCGACATCGGTCGGGTCGATCAGCGGGCCGCGCCAGGCGCCGTAGCCGGTGTGGTTCGAGAACGTCACGGTGTAGACCGGCAGCACCTCGACGCCGATGCGCTGCAGCGGGAAGACGGCGGCGGAGTTGCCGACGTGACCGTACGCGACGGCGGACTGGATGGACAGGATCTTCATACCCGGTCCCTTTCATTCTTGGCGGGGCGGTGCCCGCGTCGGGTGGTCATCGTCCGGCGGCGACGAGGTCGGCGATGAGGGTCTCCGTGTCGTCCTCGGAGAGGTCGTGCACGGTGAGTCGGAGGTGATGCGAGGGCTCGGCGCGCTCGTCGAGCGCGAAGTCGTCACCGGTGCGCGCGAGCCAGCCGCGCCGCATGAGGTGGTCGGCGACGGTGCGCGCGGGCTTCTCGAATCCGACCCACAGGCTCAGGCCGTCGGGGTCGGGCGCGTCGATCCCCTCCGCGCGCAGGCGTCCCGCGAACGCGGCGTTCCGCGCGGCGTAGTGCCGGCCCGCCTCCGCGATCTCCTCGCGGACGTCGGGGTCGGTGAGCTGGGCGAGCGTGAGGCGCTGCAGCAGGTGACTGACCCACGTGGTACCGGGGCTGAGCCGCATCGCGAGGCGCTCCGCCGTCTCCGGGTCGGTCGCCGCGAGCGCGAGGCACATGTCAGGGCCGAGGAACTTCGACACCGAGCGGACCAGGGCGAATCGCCGGTGCTCGGGTCCGATCAGCGATTCGTAGGGACGCTGGGAGAGCAGAGAGAAGTGGTCGTCCTCGATGACGAGCACATAGGGGTGGTCGGCGAGCACGCCCCGCAGCGCCTCGGCGCGGGCGGGGGAGAGGCTCACCCCCGTCGGATTCTGCGCGCGCGGGGTGCAGATGACGGCGCGGACGCCCGCGTCCAGAGCGGCGCGGAGACCGTCGACGGTCATCCCCTCCTCGTCCACCGGCACCGTGATGGCCCGGTATCCGCCCAGCCGCACGGTGTGGATGCTCGCGAGGAAGCAGGGGTCCTCGAGCGCCACGGCGTCGTCACGCATGAGCGCCTGCGCGAGCAGACGTTCCACGGCATCCACCGCACCGCTGGTCACGGTGACCCGGAAGTCGTGACCGGGGAGGTCGGCGCCCATCCACTCCCGCGCCCACGCTTCGAGACCGCGGTCGATCACCGGCTCCCCGTAGAGCACGGGACGACGACCGATCGTGCCGAGCGCCTGCGACGGGTCGGGGATGCGCGCCGGGTCAGGGTTGCCGGTGCCGATGTCGCGGAGCACGGTGTCCGGCGCGTAGCCCTCCTGCGGCACGACGTCGACGCCGGCGACGACCGTGCCCGCGCGCCCGCGCGAGTGCACGAGTCCCGCTTGGGCGAGCTGGCGATACGCGGCGACGGCGGTGTTGCGGTTGACGCCGAGCGTCGCCGCGAGCTCGCGCACGGGAGGGAGGACCTCGCCGGGACGGAGCGTGCCGCGATCCCGGAGGGCGCGCACGCTGTCCGCGATCTCCGCCGCGGTGGTTCCCCTGATCTGCTCGCTCATGATCCTCCTCCGAGATTCTAGGTGGATCGGACAGTGCTACCTTTGATCTAGATCAAAACCGATTTCGGATCATCCGACAGGAGACCCCCATGACCGAGCAGCCCACCACCGGATCCACACGCGTGAAGCGCGGTCTCGCCGAGATGCTCAAGGGCGGCGTCATCATGGACGTCGTCACCGCCGGGCAGGCGAAGATCGCCGAAGACGCCGGTGCCGTCGCCGTGATGGCGCTGGAGCGCGTCCCCGCGGATATCCGTGCGCAGGGCGGGGTCTCGCGGATGAGTGACCCGGACATGATCGACAGCATCATCGACGCGGTGTCCATCCCCGTCATGGCGAAGGCGCGGATCGGGCACTTCGTCGAGGCGCAGGTGCTGCAGGAGCTCGGCGTCGACTACATCGACGAGTCCGAGGTGCTCTCGCCCGCCGACTACGTGAACCACATCGACAAGTTCGGCTTCACCGTGCCGTTCGTCTGCGGCGCCACGAACCTGGGGGAGGCGCTGCGCCGCATCAACGAGGGCGCCGCGATGATCCGCTCCAAGGGTGAGGCCGGCACGGGTGACGTCTCCGAGGCGATGAAGCACATCCGGAAGATCCGGGGAGAGATCGCGGCGCTGACCGCGCTGCCGAAGGATGAGCTGTTCGTCGCCGCGAAGGAGCTGCAGGCACCGTACGAGCTCGTCGCGGAGATCGCCGAGACCGGGAAGCTCCCCGTGGTGATCTTCGTCGCCGGTGGCGTCGCGACCCCGGCCGACGCGGCGATGATGATGCAGCTCGGAGCCGACGGCGTCTTCGTCGGCTCCGGCATCTTCAAGTCCGGCAACCCCGCGGAGCGGGCGAAGGCCATCGTCAAGGCCACCACGTTCTTCGACGACCCGAAGGTGATCGCCGAGGTCTCGCGCGGCCTGGGCGAGGCGATGGTCGGCATCAACGTCAGCGACCTGCCTGCGCCGCACCGCCTCGCCGAGCGTGGCTGGTAGCCCGCGCGTCGGCGTCCTCGCGCTTCAGGGGGACGTGCGAGAGCATGCCGCGCTTCTCGAGGCGCTCGGCGCCGACGTGGCGCTGGTCCGTCGGCCCGAGGAGCTCGCCCTGGTCGACGGACTCGTGATCCCGGGCGGCGAATCGACCGTGATCGACAAGCTCGCCCGGCTGTTCGGGTTGCAGCAGCCGATCCGCGACGCGATCGCGGACGGGATGCCGGTGCTCGGCACCTGCGCGGGGCTGATCCTGCTGGCCGATGAGGTCGTCGACGCGATCGACGGACAGCAGAGTTTCGGCGGACTCGATGCGGTCGTGCGGCGCAACGCGTTCGGGCGTCAGGCCGAATCGTTCGAGGCCGAGCTGACCGTGCCCGCGTTCGACGAGCCGGTGACGGCCGCCTTCATCCGCGGACCCGTCGTGGAGGCGGTCGGGCCGCAGGCCTCGGTACTCGCGACCCTGCCCGACGGCCGCGTGGTCGGAGTGGAGCAGGACGGACTGCTCGGACTCAGCTTCCACCCGGAGATCACCAACGAGACGCGGTTCCACCGACGCTTCCTCGACCGGGTCTCGCGCCGCTGACGGTGTCGTGGGTTCAGGCCCGCGCGCGAGAACAGGCGCGTGCGCGCGCAGGTGCCTGAACTCGCGCGAACGCCTGCGCGAGCGGGACAACAGCGGTGCCGCGGCACGGTTCGATAGACTGGACGACGCCCTGGGCGGCGTTCCGGGGCGCAGACGACGAGCGGAGACTTATGTCCGGGCATTCCAAGTGGGCCACGACCAAGCACAAGAAGGCCGTCATCGACGCGCGCCGTGCGAAGTCCTGGGCCAAGCTCATCAAGAACATCGAGGTCGCGGCCAAGCTGGGCGGCGCCGACCTGCAGGGCAACCCGACGCTCTTCGACGCGGTGCTCAAGGCGAAGAAGACCTCGGTCCCCAAGGACAACATCGATCGCGCCATCAAGCGCGGCGCCGGCATCGGCGGTGAGGCCGTCGAGTACACCTCGATCATGTACGAGGGCTACGGGCCCAACGGTGTCGCCCTCATGATCGAGTGTCTGACCGACAACAAGAACCGCGCCGCGGCCGAGGTGCGCACCGCCCTCAGCCGCAACGGCGGCACCCTCGCCGACCCGGGCAGCGTGGCGTACAACTTCAGCCGCAAGGGCGTCATCGTCGTCGGTTCCGAGGGCACGACCGAGGACGACGTCATGATGGCGGCGCTGGAGGCCGGGGCCGAGGAGATCGAGCCGCACGCCGAGGGCTTCGAGGTCATCACCGAGGCGAGCGACCTCGTGGCCGTCCGTTCCGCGCTGCAGGACGCGGGGATCGAGTACGAGTCGGCCGACGTCGAGTTCGTGCCGAACCTCAAGGTCGAGATCGACGCCGAGACCGCCCGCAAGGTGTTCCGCCTCATCGATGCGCTCGAGGACAGCGAGGACGTGCAGAACGTCTTCAGCAACTTCGATCTGTCGCCCGAGGTCCAGGCAGAGCTCGAGAACGACGACGCGTAGGCGCGGCGCGAGCCGGCGACGCGGCGCGCGGCCTAGCCTGGTCAGGTGACCACTTCGTTGCGCGTGCTCGGCATCGACCCCGGACTCACCCGGTGCGGTGTGGGCATCGTCGACGTCGATCGCGCTCGTCGTGGCACGCTCGTCCATGTCGGAGTCATCCGCTCCGCCCCGGATGCGGAGATCGGCGACCGGCTCGCGATCGTCGCTGCGGGGATCCGCGCGGCGATCGCCGAGCACCGGCCCGATGCCGTCGCGGTCGAGCGGGTGTTCGCCCAGCAGAACACGCACACGGTCATGGGCACCGCGCAGGCGAGCGGGGTCGCGCTGCTGATCGCCGCAGAGGCCGGCCTGCCGGCGGCGACCCACACTCCCAGCGAGGTGAAGGCCGCGGTGACCGGGTACGGGTCCGCCGACAAGCGTCAGGTCCAGGCGATGATCGCCCGGATCCTGCGGCTGGACGCGCCTCCGCAGCCCGCGGACGCGGCGGACGCCCTGGCGATCGCGCTGTGTCACGCCTGGCGACGCGGCGCTCCGTTGACGAGCCGCACGGGTGGTGGCCTCACTCCCGCGCAGCGTGCCTGGGCCGACGCGGAGCGTGTCGCTCGAACATATCTACGAGCCGGCTCCTAGACTGACGGAATGATCTCCTCTCTACACGGCACCGTGCTGCACACGACGCCGGACCAGGTCATCATCGACGTCGGGGGCGTGGGCTTCGCGGTCGCCGTCCCCGCCGATGTCGCCCACACCGTGACGGTGGGGGAGAAGCTCCTCCTGCACACGAGCCTCATCGTGCGGGAGGACTCGCTCTCGCTGTTCGGCTTCGCCGACCGCGGCGAGCTGGAGATCTTCACCCTGCTGCTCAGCGTCACCGGCGTCGGCCCGAAGTCGGCGCTCGGGGTGCTGTCGCACCTCACCGCCGACCAGATCGCGGAGGCCGTGACCGCAGAGGACGATGCACCGTTCCGGCGGGTCTCCGGCATCGGACCGAAGACCGCGAAGCTCATCGTCGTGCAGCTCGCCGGCAAGGTCCAGGCCGTGGCCGCCCCGTCGGCGCCCGCCGCCTCGGGAGGGGACGATGTCGTCGCCCAGGTGACGGTGGCTCTGGTCGGCCTCGGGTGGTCCGAGAAGGTCGCGGCGGAGGCGGCGACCCAGACGGCGACGGACGCCACGGATGCCGAGCGAGCCTCCGTGGCCCTGCTGCTGCGGCGCACGCTCGCGCTGCTCGGCCCGGCGCAGGGAGGCCAGGGCCGTGGCTGACGCCCTCGATCCGACCGAGCCGACCGACGAGTCCGAACTCGCCATCGAGGGCGCTCTCCGCCCGTCGAGCCTCGGCGAGTTCGTCGGACAGCAGAAGGTGCGCGGGCAGCTGCAGCTCCTCCTGGAGGCGGCCCGCATCCAGTCCCGGCCCGCAGACCACATCCTGCTCGCCGGTCCCCCCGGCCTGGGCAAGACCACGCTGGCGATGATCGTCGCCCACGAGAGCGATCGTCCGCTGCGCATGTCCAGCGGCCCCGCGATCCAGCACGCCGGCGACCTCGCGGCGCTGCTGTCGAGCCTCGTGCCCGGCGAGGTGCTCTTCATCGACGAGATGCATCGCATGGCCCGGTCGGCGGAGGAGATGCTGTACCTCGCGATGGAGGACTACCGGATCGACATCATGGTCGGCAAGGGCGCGGGGGCGACCAGCATCCCGCTGGAGCTCTCCCCGTTCACGCTCGTCGGCGCCACCACGCGTTCCGGGCTGCTGCCCAATCCGCTCCGCGACCGCTTCGGCTTCACCGGTCACCTCGAGTTCTACGACGAGGGCGAGCTCGAGCAGGTCATCGGACGCTCCGCCTCCGTGCTCGGCGTCGACCTCCCGACGGACTCGCTCTCCGAGATCGCGCGACGGTCCCGCGGGACCCCGCGCATCGCCAACCGCCTGCTGCGTCGCGTCCGCGACTACGCGCTCGTCCATGGTGGGGGTGCGGCGACCCTGCGCGGCGTCCAGGCCGCGCTGGACCTCTACGACGTCGACGCGATCGGCCTGGACCGACTGGACCGCGCGGTGCTGGACGCCCTGGTGCGGCGCTTCCGCGGCGGACCGGTCGGCCTCAGCACCCTCGCGGTGGCGGTGGGAGAGGAGCCGGAGACGGTGGAGAGCGTGGTCGAGCCCTATCTCGTGCGGATCGGCTTCCTCGGTCGCACCCCCCGCGGGCGGGTCGCGACGCCGGAGGCGTATGCCCACCTCGGCGTGGCGCACCCGGACGGGATGCTGAAGTTGGATGACCTATAATCGCTGAAGACTTCCCCGATACCGCTGTGCGCCCAAAGGCTGGTGCGTGCACCTGAGAAAGGCGCCATCCCCATGCCCATGGAATTTGTCCTCTTCGGACTCCTCGCCGTCCTGCTGATCTTCATGATCTTCAACACGCGCAAGCGCACCCGGCAGATGAAGGCCGAGCAGGAGGAGAAGGCGACCAAGACGGTTCCCGGCGCCAAGGTCCTGCTGCAGGGCGGCATCTACGGCACCATCGTCGCGTACGACGCCGAAGACCTCGACTCCCCGGCCCTGGTGGAGATCGCGCCCGGCACCGTGATCGAGGTGCACAGCCAGGCGATCCTCCGCATCGTGGAGCCCAAGGACGCCATCGTCGACGCGCCCGTCGACGGCGTGGACGATCACAGCGTCGACGAGACCGCCGCCCCCGCTGTCGAGACGCCCGAGGAGACCCGCGCCCGCCTCGAGCGGGACGCCGACGACAAGTAAGACGAAGGCCGTCGCGGCCTCCCGGATCACCGTCCTTCCAGAAAGCTGAACACACGTGGCTTCATCCTCTCCTGTCCGTCACGCCTGGCGGGTCCTCCTCGGCCTGCTCCTCGTGACGGGCGTGCTCTTCGGCATCAACGCGCTGGGTGTGTACGTCTTCAAGCAGAGCTCGTGGACACCCGAGCTCGCGCTCGACCTGCAGGGCGGCACCCAGATCATCCTGAGTGCCGAGACGGAGGACGGAGCAGCGCCGACGCAGGAGCAGCTCGACCAGGCCGCTGCGATCATCCGCCAGCGCGTCGACGCCTCCGGTGTGGCCGAGGCCGACATCACCACCGAGGGCGGACGCAACATCGTCGTCCAGATCCCCGGTGAGGCGGACGAGCAGACGCGGCAGCGGATCCAGTCCAGCGCCCAGCTCGAGTTCCGTCCGGTGCTCTACACCACGGCCGCGAGCACGGAGTTCGTCGGAGAGGACGGCAACTCCACCCCGTACCCGAGCCCTGACCCCTCGCTGAACGCCGAGCCCACGGCCGAGCCCACCGACGCCAGCGACCTGTCGTGGGTCACGGACAAGCTCGCGGCGGAGTTCCAGGCGTACGACTGCGCCAACCCGTCCAACGACCCGTCCAAGGCGCCGAAGGACGAGCCGGTGATCGCCTGCTCGCCCGACGACACCGCCAAGTTCATCCTCGGCCCGGCAGAGCTCGATGGTCGCGCGATCACCGACGCGACGGCGGGACGCGACCCGCGCTCCGGCGCCTGGATCGTGCAGCTCACCATGAACGGCGACGGCGCGGACGCGTTCGGCCAGGTGAGCACCCGGCTCAACCAGAACCGCATCGACGGGCTGTCGCCGCGCGACCAGTTCGCCTTCGTGCTCGACGGCGAGGTCATCAGCGCGCCGCGCATGAACGGCGTCATCCTCGACGGCCGCCCGAGCATCTCGGGCAGCTTCACGCAGGAGAGCGCGACGACCCTGGCCGACCAGCTCAAGTTCGGAGCCCTCCCGCTCAGCTTCGAGGTGCAGAGCTCGGACACGATCTCCGCGACCCTCGGCACCCAGCAGCTCCAGATCGGTCTGATCGCGGGCCTCATCGGCCTCGCGCTCGTGGCGGTGTACTCACTGCTGTCGTACCGGGCGCTCGGGACGGTGATCATCGCGTCGATCGCGGTGATGGCGGTGCTCACCTACATCGTCATCTGCATCCTGGCGTGGCGGATCGGCTTCCGGCTGTCGCTGGCCGGCGTCGCCGGTCTGATCGTGTCGATCGGCTTCACCGCCGACTCCTTCATCGTCTACTTCGAGCGCATCCGCGATGAGCTGCGCGACGGCAAGTCGATCACGGGTGCCGTCGAGGACGGCTGGGGTCGGGCGAAGCGGACGATCTACATCTCCAAGTCGATCAACGTCCTGGCCGCCGTGGTGCTGTACATCCTCGCCGACTCGACGGTGAAGGGCTTCGCGTTCACGCTGGGCCTCACGACCGTGATCGATGTGCTGATCTTCGTGATCTTCACCCACCCGGTCATGCAGCTGCTCGCTCGTACACGGTTCTTCGGCGGCGGGCACAAGCTCTCCGGTCTCGACCCCGAGGCCCTGGGTGCCGTCTACCGGAGCCGGTCGCAGTACCGCGAGGTCGCGACGGCCTCCGCGGGGCGCGGGGCGAAGAACGCGCGTTCGCGCGGAGAGGCGGATCGCCGGCAGACCATCGCCGAGCGCAAGCGGGCGGAGGCCCTCGCCGCCGAGAGACAGACCACGGCCGGAAGTGAGGGAGACAACTGATGCCTTCCATGAATGAGTTCGGCAACAACCTCTACACGGGCAAGACATCCTTCCCGTTCGTCGGGCGCCGTCGCCTCTGGTTCATCATCGCGATCGCTCTGGTCGTCGGCTCGGCCCTCGTGCCGCTGTTCCGCCCGATCCAGTTCTCGATCGAGTTCACCGGCGGCTCGCAGTTCACCGTCGCCGCGCCCGACACCACGGATCAGGACACCGCGACCGAAGCGGTGCAGTCCGTCGTTCCCGGTGCCGCGACCAAGGTCGTCATCGTCAACGACCAGGACGTCCGGGTGCAGACCGACCAGATGACCGAGGCGGAGACGCAGCAGGTGGCACGCGCCCTGGCCGACGCCTACGGCGTCGAGCCGGATGCGGTCGCCTCCTCGTTCATCGGCCCGGCCTGGGGCGAGAGCGTGACCCGGCAATCCCTGTGGGGCCTGGCGATCTTCCTCGCACTGACCTTCCTCATCCTTGCGATCTACTTCCGTACATGGAAGATGTCGGCGGCCGCGATCATCGGCCTGCTCGACGTGCTCGTGATCACGGTCGGCGTGTACGCCCTCGCCGGATTCGAGATCTCGCCGGCGGCCGTCATCGGCTTCCTGACGATCCTCGCGTACTCCCTGTACGACACCACCGTGGTGTTCGACAAGATCAGAGAGAACACCACGGAGGACGGGGAGAAGACCTCGCGGCTGTTCGGGGAGTCGGTCAACCTCGCGGTGAACCAGACCCTCATCCGCTCGATCAACACCTCCGTGGTGGCCGCGCTACCGGTCGGCGCGATCCTCTTCATCGGTGCCTTCTGGCTCGGTGCGGAGACGCTGACCGACATCTCGCTGTCGATCTTCGTTGGCATCCTCGTGGCGACCTACTCGACCCTGTTCGTGGCCGCGCCGCTGTACTCGCTCTTCCGTGAGAACGAGCCGCAGATCAAGGAGCGCGACGCCCGTATCCGCGCTGCGCGAGCCAAAGCGGCTGTCGAAGCCTGACGCCCCCTTCGCGGGGCCGACCCCCGCTCAGCGCGCGTAGGATTGTCTGATTCGGAGGTGAGTGGATGGCGGAGCCGCAGACGGCATCGCAGGGTTCGAGTCTGCGACGGCTGGTGCCCCGCATCTTCTCGCGTGCGTCCCGGATCAACGATCTCGACAATCTGATCCGCACTGTCAGGGCCAACCACCCCAAGGGCGACTTCGCCGTCATTTCGCGCGCCTATGCGGTGGCGAAGGAGAAGCACGAGGGACAGAAGCGGCAGAGCGGCGAGCCGTACATCACGCACCCGCTCGCGGTCGCCCAGATTCTCGCGGAGCTGGGACTCGGGCCGCGGGCGATCGCCGCCGCGCTGCTGCACGACACCGTCGAGGACACCGGCTACGCCCTCACCGATCTCACCGCCGAGTTCGGCGACGAGGTCGCGATGCTCGTCGACGGCGTGACCAAGCTCGACAAGGTCAAGTACGGCGAGAGCGCCCAGGCCGAGACCGTCCGCAAGATGATCGTCGCGATGTCCAAGGACATCCGCGTGCTGCTCATCAAGCTCGCCGACCGGCTGCACAACGCCCGCACCTGGGGCTTCGTCCCCCCGGAGAAGGCGGCGAAGAAGGCCAAGGAGACGCTGGAGATCTACGCGCCGCTGGCCAACCGCCTCGGCATCCAGGCGATCAAGTCGGAGCTCGAGGACCTCTCCTTCGCCGTCCTGCACCCGAAGATCTACAACGAGATCCACAGCCTCATCGCCCAGCGCACCCCGCAGCGGGAGAAGTACCTGAGCCAGGTCATCGAGGAGATCGACGAGGACCTCCGCGATCTGCGCATCCGCGGCAAGGTCGTCGGCCGGCCCAAGCAGCTGTACTCGGTGTACCAGAAGATGGTCATCCGCGGCCGCGAGTTCGACGACATCTACGACCTGATCGGGATCCGGGTCCTCGTCTCGTCCGTGCGCGATTGCTACGCCGTGCTCGGGGCGATCCACGCCCGCTGGACGCCGCTGCCCGGCCGGTTCAAGGACTACATCGCCACCCCGAAGTTCAACCTCTATCAGTCGCTGCACACGACCGTGATCGGCCCGGCCGGACGCACGGTCGAGATCCAGATCCGCACGCACGAGATGCATCACCAGGCGGAGTACGGCGTCGCCGCGCACTGGATGTACAAGGAGCGGATGAACGGCGGCGGCAAGGCCGAGGTTCGCGCCTCCGACACCGACATGGCGTGGCTCGCGCACATCTCCGACTGGCAGGCCGAGACCGCAGACCCCGGGGAGTTCCTCGACTCCCTGCGGTTCGAGATCGGCGCCAAGGAGGTCTACGTCTTCACGCCGAAGGGACGCGTGATCGGTCTCCCGGCCGGCGCCACCCCGGTCGACTTCGCCTATGCCGTGCACACCGAGATCGGGCACCGCACCATGGGCGCCAAGGTCAACGGACGCCTGGTTCCCCTGGAGTCCGAGCTGAAGAGCGGCGACGTCGTCGAGGTCTTCACGTCCAAGAACCCGGATGCGGGGCCCAGCCAGGACTGGCTCGGCTTCGTCAAGAGCACGCGCGCCAGGAACAAGATCCGCGGCTGGTTCACGAAGGAGCGCCGCGAAGAGGCCATCGAGCAGGGCAAGGAGGCCATCGCGCGCGCGATGCGCCGGCAGAACCTGCCGCTGCAGCGGCTGATGAGCCAGGACTCGTTCACCGAGGTCGCCCACCAGATGCACTACGAGGACGTCTCGGGTCTCTACGCTGCCGTCGGCGAGGGGCACGTCTCGACGCAGTCGGTGCTCGAGAAGGTCACCGCGCTCGTCGCCACCGACGAGCCCACCACCGGGGCGATCGACCTGCCGGGAAGCGTCCAGACCCGCGAGACCCGCGGTGGCGATTCCGGCGTGCTCGTGCGCGGCGCGAACGACATCCTGGTGAAGCTGGCGAAGTGCTGCACGCCTGTCCCCGGCGATCCCATCGTCGGGTTCGTCACGCGGGGGAGCGGCGTCTCCGTGCACCGGGCGGATTGCGTGAACGTGAAGGCCCTCAGCGGCGAGCAGGACCGCTTCGTGGAGGTCTCCTGGGCGCCGACGAAGAAGAGCGTGTTCAGGGTGCAGATCCAGGTGGAGGCGCTCGACCGCTCGGGTCTCCTCTCCGACGTCACCCGGGTGCTCAGCGAGCATCACGTGAACATCCTCTCGGCGACCGTGTCGACGACCGACGAGCGCCTGGCGCTGAGCCGTTTCGTGTTCGAGATGGGCGACGCGGTGCATCTCGACCGGGTCCTGAACGCGGTGCGCCGGATCGACGCGGTCTACGACGTGTACCGCGTCACCTCCTCCTGACCAGACGCTCCAGCGCGGCGAGGCCGCTGACGCTCCCGGGAACCCGGTGCCGTCCCTGGAGGGTCCGGATCGCACCCTCGAGAGCCGTGGGGTGGGCAGGGGCAAGCGCCTGCATCCAGGACAGCACACGCGGATCGCGGTGCAGCGTCGTGGCGAGATCGCACATCGTGCGGACGGGAGACGTCACGAAGATCCCGCCGAGGCGGCGCACGTCTGTCGCGGGAACCATCGTGTCGTGGAAGGACACGCGGGTGTGCACCCGCGGGCGCACACGACGCTCCACACAGCGACGCACGTGATGGATCGACGGCGGGGCATCGCCCGCGCCGTGTATCCAGGCGGCGCTCGGCCCGCACGCGGCGGCGCCTTCCTGGACCAGGGCGGCGATGCTGCTCGCGCGGACATCGGCGGATTCGGGAAGATCTGCGGGGATGTAGGCGTCGCCGACCTCGATGACATGGCCGTCGAGGCGGGCGGCGCTGAGTTCACAGACGCTGAGTCGCGCGCCGGGCAGATACAGCAGAGCGGGGTGCATCCCGCCAGTGTGGCGGCCTGCACCCCGCTCGTGCGGAGATCGGCGGATCTGTGGAGAGCTCAGCCGCCCAGGGCGTTGAGCCAGGCGCGACGGGCCTCGAGGGCGTCCGCGGCCTCCTTGGCGGCCTTGCTGTCGCCCGACGCCTCGGCGGCAGCGAGCTCCGCCTCCAGCTTCTCGATCGCCTCGTGGAGCTGCGAGCTCATGTCGTTCGCACGCGCCTTGGTCTCCGGGTTGTTCTTCTTCCAGTCGACGTCCTCGCGGGCCTTGAGCGCCTGCTCGATGACGCGGAGCTTGTCGTCGAGCGCACGCTCCTTGTCGCGCGGGAAGATGCGGCCTACCTCGTCCCACTCGCGCTGGATGCGCGTGAGCAGGGCGCGGGCGCGCTTGATGTTCGGCTCGTCGGCGACAGCCTTGGCCTGCTCGAGCAGCGCCTGGCGGGCTTCGATCTTCGGAGCGGAGTCGGCTTCTTCCGCTGCGGCCTGCTCGGCACGAGCGGCGTAGAGCGCGTCGCCGGCGGCCTTGAAACGCGCCCAGAGGGCGTCGTCGGCCTTGCGTCCGGCGCGTCCGGCCGTCTTCCACTCGTCGAGGAGTGAGCGGTATGCGGGGATGCCGTCGACGCCGCGCGGGGCCAGGGCCTCGGCGCGCTCGACCAGTCGCGACTTCGCATCACGCGCCGCCTTGTGCGCATCGTCGAGCTCGGAGTAGAACGCCCGGCGGTGCTTGTCGACGACGGCCCTCGCGTCGCGGAACCGCTTCCAGAGCTGCTGCGAGACGCCCTTAGACAGGCGCGGACCGTTCTGCTGCTGCGCCTGCCAGGACTCGAAGAGCTCGTTGAGCTCGGCGGTGACCTGCTTCCACTGCACCTTGCTCAGGTCGCGGGCGGCGATGGCCTCGGCACGCTCGACGAGGGCGGTGCGCTCGGCGACGGCCTGCTCGACGAGCTCCTTCGCCTGCTGCGCCTCCTGGGCGGTGGCCTCGGACAGCGACGCAGTCAGAGCGGTGAGACGGTCACGGAGGCCCGCAAGGTCGCCGACGGCCGCGGCATCCGTGGCCTCGTCGATCAGGTGCGCGGCCTGCTTGGACAGGTCGCTCGCGGAGGCACCGCCGGCCTGGTGGCGCTGCTCCAGGGCGACCACCTTGAAGGCGATGTCGTCGTACTTGCGGACGAAGTAGGCCAGAGCCTCGTCGGGGGTCCCATCCGGGTACTGACCGACGACGCGCCAGGACTCGCCCTCGCGCACCTCGACGGTGCCGTCTTCGGAGACGCGGCCCCATTCGCCGGCGGACGAGACCGGGGTCGGCTTCGCCGCGGCCGGGGCGACGGCGGCCGGAGACGGCGCCTTCCGCGGCATCGGCACTCCGGGCGGGGTGGGAACGGGCGGGGTCGGCTTCGCGGGCTCGTTGGCAGACACGGTGATTCTCCTTGCGCGGTCACGCCGCGGGAGGCGGAAAGGACGAGGCTCAGCCTAGTACGCCCTCTCTGATCCGCGAGACCCCGTCTTCCCGCCGAGACCCCGCGCTTCGTGCGCGAACGAGGCGGGGTGTGGGCGACGACCCGGGGCCTCGCGGGGTGGGACGTTACCGTTTCGTGAGCAGAACGTTCGACGCAGGAAACACTCCGCGTCATCTCCGGGTAACACGGCGCTCCTATCGTCGCGACCACGACAGTCCCCAGGTCGACAGGAGTTCCATGGACGTCAACGCAGCACGTACGGCGGAGATCGTCGTCGTGGGGGCGGGGGTGGCCGCGCACCGCTTCGTCGCGCGGATGCTGGAGGATCCGGACCGCGCCGTGCGGATCACGGTGTTCGGGGACGAGGGGCGCCTGCCCTACGACCGCTCCGTCGTGGCCCGCGTCGTCGGCGGAGCCCCGGCCTCGGCGGGGGATCTGGACCGCGCGCCGTTCCGCGACGATCGTGTCCGACTCATCGACGACGACCGGGTCCTGCGGATCGACAGAGCAGGACGCCGCGTGCGCACCCGCGCGCAGCGCTGGTACGACTACGACACCCTCGTGCTCGCCACCGGGACCCACGCGCATCGGCTGGACGTGCCGGGGATCGCCGCGCGCGGCTCGTTCGCCTTGCGCACGATGGAGGACGCGCACCGGCTGCGTGCGTTCCTCGCGGTCCGCGCGACCGAGATGCCGCGTGCGCTCCGTGCGGTGGTCGTGGGCGGCGACGAGGGCGGAGTGGACGCCGCGTGCGCGCTGCAGGACGCCGGGGTGCAGACGACGCTCGTGGACACCGCGGACCGTCTGCTTCCCGCGAAGCTCGGGACGGCCGCCGCGGCCGCTCTCCGCGGGATCGTCGAGGACCGCGGCATCACCGTCCGGTCGCGGACGCGGGTCACCCGCGTCGACCCCGACGCGACGGGCGCGGTGACGGCCGTGGAGTTCCAGGACGGGACGTTCACCCGGGCCGACCTCGTCGTCACGGTGGGGGCGCGCGCCCGGGATGAGCTGGCGCGGAACGCCGGGCTGCCCACACGGGAGGACGGCGGCGTCCTCGTGGACGCCGTCGGGAGGACGGCCGACCCGCGGGTGCTCGCCATCGGCGATGTCGCTGCGGGCCCGGGGGAGAGCGGACGGGCGGCGGCGCAGGTATCCGCGGATCGGGCGGCGGCAGCCCTGTGCGGGTATCCGGTCGCGAACGCCGCAGGACGCGAGTGGCGCGGGGCGCCCGGCGGCGTCGAGATCGCCGTCCTGCACCTCACGGACGGTGACGAGGGCGGAGCGCCCTTCGGGGTGCCGCTTCCCGCGGACGGTGACCGCGTGTTCGGCGAGGTGCTGCTCTCCGCGGATGGCCGCGTCGTGCACGGCGCGACGTTGATCGGGAGGCACGCGCACGTCACGCTGGCGGGCCTCGGGCGCGATGCCGTCGTCCGTCAGGAGGCGGTGCGCGCGCTCCTGGTCGACGCGGCCGTCGGGGACGGCACCGGAACCTGCGGCCACGAGCTTCTGGCACCGTCCGTGGAGGCTCTGGCAGCGCAGCTGAGCAGCAGCGGGATCCGCACGTTCGCCCAGGCCCTCGACGCGACCGGGGGGATCCGCGATTGCGGCCCGTGCCTGCGGCGCCTCGCGCTCGCGCTGCCGGAGCGCACCCTGTCGGAAGCCGTCCAGTGGTCTGACGATCGAGGGAGAGCCCCCTTCGAGGTCCGTGTTCAGGGCACCGCTGTCGCTCCCGTCCTGGAGGTGCGGGTCGGCACCGAGGTCGGGCCGGCGCTCCTCGTCGTGATCGGGCGGCTCGCTGCGCGACGCGATGCGACGGTGCGGGTCGATCGGGGTCTCCTCAGCGTCGACGGACTCCGCGCGGAGGACGTCCCGCAGGCTGTGAGCACCCTCCGGGATGCCGGCGCCGTCATTCCGGAGGCACCGATCCGCGGGGTCGGGCCCGTGCTGTCGGCGTCTCCGCGCGCCGGTCGTCCGATCGGCGCGGTCCGTCCGGCGGCGACGCCGCGGC
>NZ_SSDN01000075.1:0-8206 GCF_004794355.1 Microbacterium sp. K36
CCTCGGCTCCGGGGGCGCGGGGGGGGGGGGGGCCCCCCCCGCCCCGCCGGCGAGTCCGAGCACGATGCCCGCGGCGACGATGCCGCCCGCGAACGCCACCGCGCCGGAGGCCCACACCGGCACGGCGATCCCGAACGCGGCGAGCGCCGTGACGGCGAGGTAGGCCCCGGCGGTCACGCCCAGCGTGTCCGGCGACGCAAGGGCATTGCGGGCGAGGGACTGCAGCAGGATGCCGGCGACCCCGAGGGCCACGCCCACCGCGACACCGGCGGCGAGCCGCGGCACCCGCGAGCCCCAGAGGACGTCGGTGTCGGCGAACACCGCGCCGCTCGTGCCCTGGGTGAGGTGCCAGCAGGCGACCGCGACCAGCACGACGGCGAGAGCGACGAGCACGCCGACGCCCGTCCACACCGCGGGCTTCCGAGCCTCCGCCTCCACGGGGACGGCGGACGGGGCGTCGGGCTCCGCGGTCGCCGTCGTGTCGTCGAGGCGGAGGGTCTCCGTCACTTCGAGAGCACCTCGAGGTAGCCGTCGATGATCTGCGCGGTCGAGCGCGGGCCGCCGAAGGTCCAGATGCCGGCCGGGAACGCGGTCAGGCGGTCCTCCGCCACCGCGGGGAGGGAGGTCCAGGCGGGGTTGTCCGCGAGGGCGTCGACGAAGCTCTCCGAATCCGGGTCCGCGGTGCCGGTGTAGAACAGGTTCGCGTCGCCGACCGTGGTCATGCCCTCGACATCGGTCTGCCCGAGGCCGTACACGGGGTCGACCTCGCCGGTCCAGGCGTTCGTCAGCCCGAGCTCCTCGCCCACCTCGCCGACGAGCGAGCCCTGGCCGAACGGACGCAGCGCCACGTTGCCGCCGTCGACCCAGCCGTCGAAGAACACGAAGTCGGTCGTGGCGAGGTCGCGGTCGGCGAGCTCGGCCTTCGCGGTGTCGAGGTGGTCCTGGAACTCCTCGGTGACGACGTCGGCCCGCTCCTCGCGGCCGGTGGCCTGGGCGATGAGGTCGAAGGTGTTCAGCATCTTGGCGATCGGGTCCTTCGCATCGGCGCCGATCGTCGCGAGCACGGGCACGTCGTAGGCCTCGAGCTGCGCGACGATGGGGTCGTCCGCGGCATTGACCTCGACGATCACGAGGTCGGGATCGGTGCCGAACAGCGTCTCCAGATTCGGCTCCTGGCGGGTGCCCACGTCCACGACGCCCTCCGGCAGCTTCTCGGCGGTGACCCAGGTGCTGTAGCCCTCGGCGTCGGCCACCGCGACCGGCGTCACGCACAGCGACAGCGCGTCCTCGATCTGCTGCCACTCGAGCACCGCGATGCGCGCGGCCGGCTTGTCGAGCTCGACCGTGCGGCCGAGGTCGTCGGTGACGGAGACCGCCCCGGTCGAGGTGCTCGTGGTGTCGTCCGTGCAGCCCGCGCTCGTCGAGGTCGGGGCGTCGGACCCCTCGGCGGACGGCGTCTGCGTGGTGCCGCAGCCGGCGAGCGCGAGGGTGAGGGCGCCGCCGAGGGCGAGCACGGCGAGGGGGGTCTTCTTCATCGGTGGTTCCTTCAGGGTGTCGGGATCAGGAGGCGGAGGGGGCGCGGAGGCGACCGTGGTGGCGGCCGCGCGGACGCACCCGCACCAGGCCGGTCTCCTCGTCGAGGGCGGTGTCGATGCGCAGGCCGTACACGTGCGACAGGTTCTCGCCGGTGAGTACCTCGGCGGGCGCCCCCGCCGCGTGCACCCGGCCGCGGTGCATCAGCACGACGTCGTCGGCGACCGAGGCGGCGTGGTCGAGGTCATGCAGCACGACGCCGAGCGCGGTGCCGTGGTCGTCGGCGAGCTCCCGCACCAGATCGAGGGTCTCCACCTGGTAGCGCAGGTCGAGGTGGTTGGTCGGCTCGTCGAGCAGCAGCACCCCGGTGCCCTGCGCGAGCGCGGTCGCCAGCCAGACGCGCTGCAGCTCGCCGCCGGAGAGCTGGTCGACCGGACGGGCGGCCATGGCGGACAGGCCGGTGAGGGCGAGGGCGCGCGCCACGGCCGCACGGTCGGCGTCGCTCACGCCGGAGAAGCGTCCGCGGTGTGGGTGCCGGCCGTAGGCGACGACGTCGGAGACCTCGATCCCGGAGGGGTGCGGCCGGGACTGCGACAGCATCGCGACGGTCTTCGCGAACTCCTTGGCGGACAGCGCGGCGGCATCGCGCGACTCTGCGCCGCCGACGCGCACGGTCCCCGCATCGATACGGTGCAGCCGCGCGAGGGCGCGGAGGACGGTCGACTTGCCGCTGCCGTTCGGACCGATCAGGGCGGTCACCCGGCCCGGCGCGAGGCGCAGGGAGACGTCATGCACGACCCGGGTGCGGCCGTAGCCGAGGACGAGGGACTCCCCCTCCAGGCTGTGGCGATCGATGGCCTCGGTCATCTCAGCCCCGCATCGCGACGCCGCGGCGCCAGTAGCCCATGAACGCGACCTGCGCGCGGTCGATCCCGAGGTCCTTCACGAGGTGCCGACGCAGCGTCGTCACGATACCGCTCTCGCCCGCGATCCAGAAGTAGCGGCCGGCAGGGTCGTCCTCCGGGGCGATCTCCTCCCCCAGCCCCGAGTATTCGGGGGTCTCCCAGAGGAGGTCCTCCCCCTCGATGTCGGTGACGCGGATCTCGTCCCCGGCATCGTCGTCGCCCAGGTGCTCGAGCACCGCGGGGATGAGGCGGAGGCCGTGCGGCTCGCCGGCATCGCGCGGCAGCCAGTGCACGTCCACCCCGGCCGGCGCGTCGATCGCGAGCACGTCGGCGGGCGACGGCACCTCGATGAACGCCGTGCCGCGCAGGTCGCGCGGGGCGTCCTCCAGGATGCGGGCGATGGCGGGGGCCGCGGTCTCATCCCCGACGAGGACCACCGAAGTCGCCGTCCCGGGGGCGTACTCCGCTCCGCCGTGCGCCACGACGCCCCGACGTGGGCCGACCAGCCACAGCTCCTGACCCACCGCGGCCGTGCTCGCCCACCGAGAGGCCGGACCGGTGAGCCCGGGCTCCAGGTGCAGCACGAAGTCGATGTCGACCTCGGTGCGGCCGTCGGCGGCGACCCGCAGGTCCCGGACGGAGTAGGTGCGCATCGAGCCGCGCTCCTCCTCCGGGACGGACAGGTACGAACCCCACCAGTCGTACGTCGACCGGTCGATCTCGGCGAGCACGCCGGACGCGGGCGGGAAGACGAGCTTCACCCGGCTGTCGTACACCTCCCCTGGCGTGCCCAGCTCGCTGAGCTCCTCGCCGCCGAGGGTCACCCGCACGAACGACGGGGAGACGCGGGAGACGGCGCGCACCTCGGCGCGGGTGAGGATGTAGGTCGGACGCTCGGTCGTGGTGGATTCAGCGGACATGATGCCTTCCGATGGGGGTGACCATCGGCTTGCCGGAGACCGGGTCGATGGTGATCTGGTTGGGGAGGCCGAAGACCTCCTGCACGAGTTCGGCGGTGACGATCTCCTGCGGGGCGCCGATCGCGTGCACGCGGCCGTCCTTCATGGCGACCAGCTCGTCGGCGTAGCGCGCGGCGAGGTTGAGGTCATGCAGCACCATGACGATCGTGGTGCCGCGAGCGACGCTGAGGTCGGTGAGCAGGTCGAGCACCTCGACCTGGTGGGCGACGTCGAGGAAGGTCGTCGGCTCGTCCAGCAGCAGGATGTCGGTCTCCTGCGCGAGGGCCATCGCGATCCAGACCCGCTGCCGCTGGCCGCCGGAGAGCTCGTCCACGCTGCGGTCGGCGAGGTCGCTGATGCCGGTCGCGTCCAGGGCGTCGGCGACGACCTCGTAGTCGTGCGCACTCCACCGCGACAGGGCCCGCTGGTGGGGGTGACGCCCGCGACCGACGAGGTCGGCGACGGCGATGCCCTCGGGGGCCACGGGCGACTGGGGCAGGAGGCCGAGGATGCGCGCGACCTCCTTCGTGGGCCGGGCGTGGATCGACTTCCCGTCGAGCACGACCTCCCCGTCCCCCGGGGACAGCAGGCGGGCGAGGGCGCGCAGCAGCGTCGATTTGCCGCAGCCGTTCGCGCCGACGATCGTGGTGATCTTCCCCGGCGCGATCTGCAGGTCGAGGCCCTCGACCACGGTGCGGTCGCCGTACGAGAGGGTGACCCCCTCGGCGGACAGGCGGTGGGCGGCGGTCACAGCGAGCCTCCGGTGCGGTTGGTGCGGATGAGCAGATAGATGAGGTACGGCGCGCCGACGACGCCGGTGACCACGCCGACCGGGTAGCGCGCGCCGAGCGCGAACTGGGCGATGAGGTCGCCGCCGAGCACGAGCACCGCCCCGACGAGGCCGCTGGGCAGCAGCAGCGTGGCGCCGGGACCGGTGAGCCGCGCGGCGATGGGTCCGGCCATGAACGCGACGAACGCGATCGGCCCGGTGGCGGCGGTCGCGAAGGCGAGGAGGGCCACGGCGCCGAGGATGAAGACGAGGCGCGTGGCGGTGACCCGCACGCCGAGCCCCGCGGCGGAGTCGTCGCCGAGCTGGAGCGTGCCCAGCGCCCGCCCCTGCGAGAGCAGCAGCGGCACGAGGATCGCGGCGGCGATCGCCATCGGCAGCACCCGCTCCCAGGACGCGTTGTTGAGGCTGCCGGTGAGCCACTGCATCGCGGTCTGGATGTCCCAGTTCGCGGCCCGGGACAGCAGGTAGGAGATGATGCTCTGCAGCATCGCCGCGACGCCGATCCCGATGAGGATGAGGCGGGTGCCCGCGAAGCCGCCCTTGATGGCGAGGAGGTAGATCGCCAGCGCCGTCACGAGGGCGCCGACGAGCGCGAGGAGCGAGACGGCCGGGCCGTTGAGCGAGAGCACGACGATGCCGAACACCGCGGCGGCGCCGGCGCCGTTCGAGATGCCGATGATGTCCGGCGAGGCGAGCGGATTGCGCAGCATGGTCTGGAAGGTGACGCCCGCCATGCCGAACGCGAGGCCCGTGAGGATCGCGAGGACCGCACGGGGGAGCCGCAGGTCGCCGACCGTGAACGAGGCGCCGGGCACCGTCTCACCGAGGATCACGCGGATGACCTCGTCGAGCGGGTAGAACGTGTTGCCGACCATGAGCGCCACCGTGAACAGCACGACCACGACGACCCCGAGCGCGAGGGTGACCACCGCGTGACGGCGGTGGCGTGCCCGGCGGCCGGCGATGATGCGCGCGGTGCGGGCGGCGGCGGACTCGTTGCCGCGGACGAGGGTGTGTTCGGTCGTGCTCACAGCTCCCGCACCTTCTGTCGGCGGACGATCCAGATGAAGAACGGCGCCCCGATGATCGCGGTGATGATGCCGACCTGGATCTCCTCGGAGGACGGCGAGATCACGCGTCCGACGATGTCGCTCGCGGTGAGCAGCGCGGCGCCGGCGAGGGCCGAGAAGGGCAGCAGCCAGCGGTGGTCTGTGCCCACGAGCATCCGGCACATGTGCGGGACGATGAGCCCGACGAACCCGATCGGCCCTGCGATGGCCGTCGCCGCGCCGGCGAGGATGACCGCGCCCAGGGCCGACACCATCCGGGTGCGCAGCACGTGCTCCCCGAGACCCTTGGCCATGTCGTCGCCGAGGGCGAGGGAGTTCATGCCCCGTGCGCACAGGAAGCAGATGAGGGCGCCGACCGCGAGGACCGGCGCGGTGATCGCGATCCGCGGCCACTCCGCCCCGCCGACGCCGCCGATCTGCCACGACTGGAACGTCTGCAGCAGGTCGACCCGCGGCAGCATGACCGCGCTGATGAGCGAGGCGAACGCGGCGGAGGTCGCCGCCCCCGCGAGGGCCAGCTTGAGCGGCGTGGCCCCGCCACGGCCGAGGGAGCCGACGGTGTACACGAAGACGGCGGCGGCCGCGGCGCCGACGATCGCGAAGGCCATCTGCCCGTAGGGATTGCTGAGCCCGAAGAACGCGATGCCGAGGACGACCGCGAAGGAGGCGCCGTTGGAGACCCCCAGGATCCCGGGGTCGGCGACGGGGTTGCGCGTGACGGCCTGCATGGTCGCCCCGGCGAGGGCGAGGGCCGCCCCCACGAGGAGCGCGAGCACCGTGCGGGGGATGCGCTTGACGACCGCGGCCTGGGCGATCGTGTCGGTCTGGCCGGAGAGCGCCGCGAGGATGTCGTCGAGGGTGACCGCCCGCACCCCGAACGACACCGAGAGCACGACGAGCACGAGGATCACTCCGACCCCGGCGAGCAGCCAGAGGGTGCGCACCACGGTCGGACGCCGCAGGGTGGCGGCGTCCGACGCGAGGACGGGTGCTGAGATCACGACGACTCTCCGCTGGGGGGCGGACGCGGAGCTTACTTCGCGAGCGGCGCGGCGAGGATGGCCAGGTAGTCCTCGAGACCCCACGGGATCGACAGCGCCGACGGGTTCGCCGAGGCGGCGATGGGGGTGGCGTCCGGGAGGATCGCGACGCGGCCCTCCGCGATGGCCGGGATCTTCGACAGCAGCGGGTCGGCCTGCAGCGTGGCCAGGGTGGAGTCGTCGCCGTAGGTCACCAGCACGTCCACGTCGTCGAACTTCTGCGCCTCTTCGGCGCTCACCTGCAGGTAGAACTGGTCGCTGTCCTCGTTCTCCTCCACGACCGCGGGGAGCGGCAGGCCGAGGTCGTGCAGGTAGCCGGGGCGCGTGTCGGCCGCGGTGTAGTAGCCGATCTGGCTGAGGTCGCTCGGGTCGAAGTAGGCGAAGAGCACCTTCTTGCCCTCCAGCGCGCTGTTGGCCGCGAGGGCGGCGTCGGCGTCGGAGTGCAGGTCCTCGATCAGGGCCTCGCCCTCGGCCTCGAGCCCCAGGGCCTTGGCGTTCATCTCGACCATGTCGTCGACGGACGTGCCCCACGCGACGTCGGGGTAGGCGACGACCGGGGCGATCTTGGAGAGCGTGTCGTACTCCTCCTGCGTGAGGCCGGAGTAGGCGGCGAGGATCACGTCGGGAGCGGTGTCGGCCACGGCCTCGTAGTCGATGCCGTCGGTCTCGTCGAAGAGCACCGGGGTCTCGCCGCCGAGCTCGTCGAGCTTCTCCTCGACCCAGGGGAGGATGCCGTTGTCGTCGTCGTCGCCCCAGGTGGCCTTGCTCATGCCGACCGGGACGATGCCGAGGGCCAGGGGCACCTCGTGGTTCGCCCACGCGATCGTCGCCACGCGCTCGGGCTTCTCGTCGATGGTCGTCTCGCCGTAGACGTGCTCGATGGTCACGGGGAACGCGTCGTCGGAGGCCGGGTTGCCGCCGGTGGTCGCGGTCGACTCCGGCGCGGAGGACGAGCAGGCGGAGAGCGTCACGGCGAGCGCGGCGGCCGCGCCGAGGGCGAGGAGTCGAGAGGTGCGCACAGGCGTTCCCTTCGGGATGGGAGATGGGGTGTCGACGCGAAAGCGTCCGGCCTTTGGTAAGCCTCGCCTAATCTAACACGGAGGTTAGGGCGCCCTCACTCCCGTTTCGAATCGCTCACTTTGCCCCATCCGGCGCCCGGATGCCGCAAAGTGAGCGATTCGAAAGTGCCGGGGCAGCGAAAAGCCGGCCGGACCCGTACGGATCCGGCCGGCTTCAGGAAGTCAGCGCACGCTCAGAGAGCGCGGATGTTCGCCGCCTGCATGCCCTTGGGGCCACGCTCAGCGTCGAATTCGACCTTCTGGTTCTCGCGGAGCTCCTTGAAACCGGAGCCGGCGATAGCCGAGTAGTGGGCGAAGAGGTCTTCGGTGCCGTCATCGGGAGCGATGAAGCCGAAGCCCTTCTCTGCGTTGAACCATTTCACAGTGCCAGTGGCCATGTGTTTTCTACTTTCTGTTGACCGGCCGCTCACGCGGCCTGCACCATGCCGATGATCCGACATGCGTGCTCGGTCACGCTACCACGGCGGACTGACGGGGCGCCCCTTCTCCGGCCGTGCGATGGGCGAGCGCCGCCTCGGTGCGGGTGCTCACGCCGAGCTTCCGCAGCACCGCCGAGACGTGGACGCTGACGGTCTTCACGCTGATGAACAGGCGCTCCCCGATCTGGCGGTTGCTCAGTCCCTCCGCGATGAGGGCGAGCACCTGCCGCTCTCTGGCCGTCAGCTGCTCCGAGTCGGCGACCTCGCGGGGTCCGGACGACCGCAGCCCGGCCGCCTCGCCGAACCGCGCCAGGGTCTGCTGCAGCGGCACATGACCGAGCCCCTCCGCGGTGGTCGTCGCCGCGGCGAGCAGAGCAGCGGCCTCCGCGCGCTCCCCGGCGGCGACGTGCA
>NZ_SSDN01000076.1:0-45332 GCF_004794355.1 Microbacterium sp. K36
ATCGGGACGCCGTCCTGGTCCACCTCGATGACCGGCATGGCACCGGTCACCGGAGCGGTGGTGTCGACGACGACCTTCACCGGCAGGTCGAACGCGCGTGCGAAGTCGAGGTCACGCTGGTCGTGCGCCGGGACCGCCATGACGGCGCCGTGCCCGTAGTCGGCCAGCACGTAGTCGGCGGCCCAGATCGGGAGCTTCTCGCCGTTGACCGGGTTGATGGCGTAGCGGCCGAGGAACACACCCGTCTTGGGGCGGTCGGTGGACTGCCGATCGATGTCCGTGGTCTTCTGCACCTCGGCCAGGTAGGCCTGGAAGCGCTCACGCACCTCGGGCTCGGCGTCGGCGGCGAGCTCGGCGGCCAGGTCGCCGTCGGGCGCCACGACGAAGAACGTCGCGCCGTGCAGGGTGTCGGGGCGCGTCGAGAACACCGTCACCGGCTCCTCGCGGCCTTCGATGCGGAAGTCGACATCGGCACCGACGGAACGGCCGATCCAGTTGCGCTGCATCTGCAGCACCTTGTGCGGCCAGAACCCCTCGAGCTGGTTCAGGTCGTCGAGCAGGCGGTCCGCATAGTCGGTGATGCGGAAGTACCACTGGGTGAGCTTCTTCTTGACGACCTCGTAGCCGCAGCGCTCGCAGCGCCCGTCCACGACCTGCTCGTTGGCCAGCACGGTCTGGTCGTTCGGGCACCAGTTGACCGGGCTCTTCTTCCGGTACGCCAGCCCGCGCTCGTACATCTTCAGGAACAGCCACTGGTTCCAGCGGTAGTACTCCGGGTCGGACGTGTGCAGCACCCGGCTCCAGTCGAACGAGACGCCGTACTGCTGGAAGCCGACCTTCTGCTGCGCGATGTTCTGGTACGTCCACTCGCGCGGGTCGGCACCCTGGCGGATCGCGGCGTTCTCCGCGGGCAGGCCGAAGGAGTCCCACCCGATGGGGTTCAGGACGTTGTGACCGCGGTGCCGCCAGAAGCGGGCGACGATGTCGGAGTACAGGTAGTTCTCCGCGTGCCCCATGTGCAGGTCACCGGAGGGGTACGGGAACATCGCCAGCACGTAGCGCCGCGGCCGCGTGTCCTCGTCGCCGCCCGTGAGGAACGTCTCGTGCTCCGCCCAGTACTTCTGCCACTTGGCCTGGATGGCGTGCGGCGAGGAGAACTCCTCGTCGACGGGAGCGGTGGACATGTTCTCGGACAACGAACGCACGACCAATCTGAAGGGAAAAACGGGATCAGTTCAGGATATCGGAACGCCAGGTGGCGGGCATTTCCGCGCCGAGCGCCGCGAGGGGGGCGCGGGCCTTCGTGGCGACCTCACGCACCTCGGCCGCGGGCACCGATCCCCACGTGATCCCGCCACCGGCGCCGACGAACGCGGCCTCCTCGTCCACGACGATGCTGCGGATCACCATAGCGAGGTCGAGCGCACCGTCCACGCCGATGTAGCCGAAGCAGCCGGCATAGATGTCGCGCGGGCCTCCTTCGAGCTCGTGCAGCTGCGTCATCGCCGACAGCTTCGGCGCTCCGGTCATGCTCCCGGCGGGGAATGCCGCCTCCAGCAGCGCCCCGACCGTGGTCCCCTCCGCGGCCGTGCCGCTGACGGTGCTGACGAGTTGATGCACGGCCGGATAGCTCTCGACCTCCCAGAGCCCTTCGACCCGGATCGACCCCGGCACGCACACCTGGGAGAGGTCGTTGCGCATGAGGTCGACGATCATGACGTTCTCGGCTCGCTCCTTCGGATCCGCGGCGAGCTCTGCGGCGAGCGCGGCATCGGTCACGGCGTCGGCGCCTCGAGGGCGGGTCCCCTTGATGGGACGGGTGCGGATGACCCCACCGCCGGCGTGGAGGAACTGTTCGGGGCTGGCACTGAGGAGCGCACGTCCCCCGATGCGCAGGAATCCGCCATGGTGGGCAGGCGTCGCCGCCCGGAGCCGCTCGTAGACGGCGACGGGGTCGTGGGTCCCTGGCACGGTGAACCGCGTCGTGAGGCAGAGCTGGTAGGCGATGCCCGCGTGGATGAGGTCACGGCAGCGGTCGATGAGCTGCTCGTACGCGGCAGGGGTGTGGCGGGCCTCGGCGGCGTGACGGTCCTCCACCACCCGCGGCGTCGGCGCCTTGAGACTGGTGGCGGCGAGGAGACTCTGCAGCCAGCCCTCCCCTTCGCCCTCTTCCTCCGGCGCCAGCAACCACATGCGGTGCTCGGCATGATCGAACGCCACGGCCATCGTCACGCGCAGCCACGTCCGGGCTTCCGGCTCCGGGTCGGTGGCGACCGGAGCCCCCGCGCGGACGGCTCCGCTCTCGTAGTCGCGCCAGCCCACCCATCCCCCGCGGAACGGCGGCATCCCCGCCTCGACGGACCCGGCATCCAGGCGCACGTCCTTCGGGAGCGGTTCTGCGACCCCGGTGCCGAGGAAGCTCCATCCCTCGACGGCATCGGCGCCCGCATCGAGCCAGAACACGTCCGAGCGCTGCGCCGCGAGCACCGGGAAGAGGCGCTCCGGAGCCACCCAGGACGGCAGCGGTCGGGGGCTCAGGCGGTCGGGCACCTTTCCAGCCTAGGACCGGGCCGCTCCCGTATCCTCATGGGGTGGACGACCTCCTGCTCTGGCTCCTCGACACCGTGCAGTCGATCGATCCGGTCACGCGCACGCTGGTCGCAGGTCTCGCCGTCATGCTGGAGACGAGCATCCTCATCGGCCTCATCGTCCCCGGCGACACGATCGTCATCATCGCCTCGATGGGCGTCGCCACCCCTCTGGAGGGCATCGCGATGGGTGTGGCCGTCGTCGTCGGCGCCCTCATCGGCGAGAGCATCGGCTTCTGGCTCGGCCGCTGGCTGGGCCCCTACATCCGCGCCTCCTGGCTCGGGCGGCGGATCGGCGAGCACAACTGGGTCCGCGCGGAGAACTACCTGGCCCGACGCGGCGGCATCGCCATCTTCCTCTCCCGTTTCCTCCCGGTCCTCCACTCGCTCGTCCCTCTCACGGTGGGGATGAGCGAGTACCCCTACCGGCGCTTCCTGGCCTGGACGACCCCGGCCTGCATCATCTGGGCCTCCGCGTACGTGAGCGTCACGTCGCTGGCGGCCGGGAGCTTCCGTGAGCTCGTCGACCGCGTGCACTTCGCGGGCTACCTGTTCGTCGGGGTCATCGCCCTCTTCCTCGTGCTCGCCTATCTGGGCAAGCGGCTGCTGCACCGTCTCGAAGCTCGTCATCTGGAGGCCCCGGCGGCGGAGTCCGACGCCGACGTGAAAGACTGAGGCAATGGCCCCCGCACCCCCGGCGCCCAGGATCCACTGGTTCGCCCGTCTCGAGCACCGCCTGCACGTGTGGCGTGAGGGACGAGCGCGCCGCCGCGGCCGGAACGCTACCGTGCTGCCCTTCCCGGGCTACGGCGGCCCCGGGTGGGTCCGTGTGCTCGGTCGCGTGCTCATCGTCCCGCCGCAGCGGCGAGGCCGTGACGGGGAACCGGCGAGCATCCGTGGCTGGCGCAGCTTCGTCGGCATCCCCGTGGGCTTCGCCTCCGTCGACGTGCACATCGGCGACAGCACGCATCGGGTGGTCGCCGACCGCGGAGGCGTCATCGACACCGTCATCCGCGCCGATCTCGAGCCCGGCTGGCAGACCTTCACGATCACCGTCGAGGGGCAGGAGCCCATCGAGGCCCGAGCCTTCATCGTCGCGGAGAGCACCCGGTTCGGTGTCGTCTCCGACGTCGACGACACCGTCATGGTCACGGCGCTCCCCCGCCCTTTCATCGCCTTCTGGAACTCGTTCGTCGTCGACGAGCACGCCCGCATTCCTGTGCCGGGGATGGCGGTTCTGCTGGATCAGCTTCTCCGGCAGAACCCCGGCGCCCCCATGATCTACCTCTCCACCGGCGCCTGGAATGTCGCCCCCACGCTGTCGCGGTTCCTCGGTCGGCACCTCTTCCCCGCCGGCTCGCTGCTGCTGACCGATTGGGGTCCCACGCACGATCGCTGGTTCCGTAGCGGCCGCGAGCACAAGCTCACGAATCTCCGTCGGCTGGCCACGGAGTTCCCGGACGTCAAATGGCTGCTGATCGGCGACGACGGCCAGCACGACGAGGCCATCTACACGCAGTTCCAGGAGGAGTACCCGGATTCCGTCGCGGGTGTCGCGATCCGACGGCTGCTGCCCGCGGAGGCGGTGCTCGCCGGCGGTCGCGCCGAGATGGAATCGCATGACGCGGACGAGGTGCCGTGGGTGAGCGCCGAGGACGGCGCGGGCCTGCGCGACCAGCTCGGCGACGCCGGCATCCTGCACTGACATGATCCTCACGCGTGACGACTGGCTCCGGCGCGAGGACGCGCATCGGGAACGGGCCGATGCCCTGACTGCCTCGCACCGAGACCGTGTGGCGCGCGGCGAGAAGCACCCGGTGTGGGACTTCCTCTTCACCTACTACGGCTACAAGCCGGCGCAGCTCCGCCGGTGGCACCCCGGAGCGGGTGTGGAGCTGGCGGACGCATCCGAACGGGCAGCATGGCGCTGGTACGCCCCCGGGGTGACCACCGACGGCGTGACCCCGGATGCCGAGCGCTTCGCCGCCGAGAAGCCCGACCTCGCTCGACTCGTCGCCCTCATGCTGCGCCGCACGGGTTCCCGTCCCGGGCAGTTCGGCTGCTTCGGTCTGCACGAGTGGGCGATGGTCTACCGCGCCGCAGAGCATCGGCATGCCGTCCCCCTGCGGCTCGGGCAGGAGGGCACGGACGCGGTGGTCGAGGGCCACGATCTCCGCTGCACGCACTTCGACGCCTTCCGGTTCTTCACTCCGGAGGCGGTGCCCCGCAACCGGGCCGCGTTGACGAGAGAGGATCAGCCCCTTTTCGAGCAGCCCGGTTGTCTGCACGCCGGCATGGACCTGTACAAGTGGGCGATGAAGCTCGGCCCGCTCATTCCCGGAGAGCTGCTGCTGGACACCTTCGAGCTGGCGCGCGACATCCGGCTGCTCGACATGCAGGCTGCCCCGTACGACCTCTCGGCGTGGGATGTCGAACCGGTACGCATCGAGACGCCGGAGGGCAAGGCCGAGTACGTCCGGCGCCAGCGTGGTTTCGCGGACCGCGGCGCCACCCTCCGCTCCTCCCTCCTCACCGCCTGGCTCGGCCCGGACGAGCGCGTCGCAGCCTGAGCGTCAGCGGGCGGCGCAGTCCCCGCAGACGGCCCACGACGACGACGCGGCGGCGAGCTGCAGACGCAGGGCGAGGACTCGGGTCGCCGCGTCCTCCAGACGCTCGGCGGGGAGCGTGCCGGCGTCGACCGCGACCGCGATCCCCGCGGCCATCGCGGTCGCGGTCTGCGCCGTGGAGCCCGCGATCATGAGCACGAGGTCGTTGCCGGCCGCGACCGCGGCGACGCCGTTCGCGACGGGGTCAGCGTACGCCGGATCCCCCGAGGACAGCAGCATGCCGAGGTCGTCCGTCACGGCCACGCCGTCGAACCCGAGCTCTTCCCGCGCGATGCGATGCCACTCCGCGGAGAGCGAAGCCGGACGGGAGTCCACGGCGGTGTACGCGAGGTGCCCGTACATGAGCAACGAGGCGCCGGCGTCGATGCCGGCGGCGAACGGCACGGCATCCGCTTCGCGCCACGCGGCCTTCGTCATGCCGGTGCTCGGGATCGCGTGATGGGAGTCTCCCGGCGCCGCTCCGTGCCCGGGGAAGTGCTTGAGCGTGGACGCGACGAAGTGCTCCTGCCCCTCCGTCGCGGCGGCGGTGCGGGCGGCGGCGCTCTGCGGATCGGTGCCGAGTGCCCGCCCGAAGATGAAGGAGCCGGGGTCCGCGGGGACGTCGGCGACGGTGCCGAAGTCGACGGTGATCCCGGCGCGGGCGACGAGCGCGCCGCGGGCCGCGAAGGCCGCCGAAGTCTCGGCGACCGGACGGCTCTTCAGGGTCGTCGACGCCGGGGAGGCGTCCCAGGGCAGTCGCGAGACGATGCCGCCTTCCTGATCCACCGCGATCAGCGGCGGGAGGGCCGGGTCGATCGTCAGCGCGGCCGTCAGCGTGCGAAGCTCTTCCTCCGTGGCCGGGATGTTCCCGCCCATGAGGATGAAGCCTCCGAGTCCCGACTTCATGTAGTCGTGCAGCGCTGCCGGATCGGTCCCGCCGATGTGTCCCATCACGATGGATGACGCCTGATCCGCGGTGCTCATGTCCGCGACGAGGGCGGCGGCCTGCTCCCGGACCGCGTCAGGTTCCGCGGCCTGCACCGACACCGCCTCGGCAGCCGGCCCCGGGCTGGACTGTGCAGCCGCCGACACGCAGGCACCTCCCGTGAGGGCGAGCAGGACGAGTGCGGCGCCGACGCCCCGCCGCACCCGTGGCCAACCCCGATTCATCGCTCTCAGCGTGCGATCGCCTCGGCGATCGGAACCGAGGTGCCCTCGTCGCCGTTGCCGAAGCGGATCGTGCGCCCGATCGTGCCCGGGTCCTCCAGAGTCGCGACGATGACCGCCGCGACGTCGGCGCGCGAGACCTCGCCGCGCCCCTCCGGATCGATGCGGATGCGTCCGGTCGGGTCGTCGAAGGTCAGCGTGCCGGGGCCGAGGATCGTCCCGTCGAGGCCGGAAGCACGGAGGTGCTCGTCGGCAGCCCACTTCGCATCGGCGTACGGGAAGAAGGAGTCGTCTTCCGGGACGCCGTGGTCGGCCGTGGACCCGATCCACGACACCATGACGTACCGCCGCACACCGGCACGCTCAGCCGCGTCCATGGTCCGCTCCGCCGCGTCCCTGTCGACGGCGTAGGTGCGCTCGGGACTCCCGCCCCCGGCACCCGCCGACCACACCACCGCGTCGTGCCCGCGGATGATCTCGGTGAGGGCGTCGACGTCCATGGTCTCGATGTCGGCCACAAGAGCGATCGCGCCGCTCTCCTCCACCTCGGACACGTGATCGGGGTTACGGATCACCCCCGTGACCTCGTGACCGCGGGCCACAAGGAGTGGGGCGAGCAGCAGGGCGATGCGGCCGTGGCCGCCGAAGACGAGGATGCGCGACATGTCTTCACCCTACGCGCCCTCACCGACGTCAGTCCGGGATCTGCGAACTGTCGATGACGAAGGCCTGAGGGTGCGAGGGCAGGTACCGCACGACCACGGGCGCCCCGCTCGGGAGCCACGCGTCACGGTCCGGGTACACGGCCGGAGTGAAGAAGTCGCTCTCCAGCGTGTACTCGGTGCCGTCCGCGGCCGTGAACGTCACCCAGTCGCCGTCCACCGTGCCGGTGGTGGGACGGCCGTTCTCGAAGATGTACGCGCGGGTCACCGGGACACCGGTCAGACTCAGGATCCCGATGATGAGGGAGCCGAGCATCACGAACGCCAGCACCCGGAAGATCACGCGGACCACGGCGCCGCCGATGCTGCCCCTGGATCGCGTGCCCGCCGGAACCAGACCCTCCCGGTCGCGGACCGCCCGCAGCGAGCCGCCGGCAGTCGCGCCTCGTGCGGACATCGCGAACAGCCCGAGGATCGAGAACGCCGCGATGAAGACCATCGCGTAGCCGTGCGCGGCCGGGAAGTTCACCAGCCACATCAGCGTGTCGAGGGGGTTCATCGTGCCGGCTCCTTCTCGATGGTGACGGCGACCGTGTGCGGGTCCTCCCGCCGGTAGAACGCCCAGATCGGAGCCCCCACCTGCAGCCGAGACACGGCCTGCGGGTAGACGAACACGGTGGTGTCGGCCTCCCACGGCTCTGCCCCCTCGGGGGCCACGAGCACCTTCAGCGCGAGCTCGCTCTGCCCCTCACGGCGCCGTCCGGTCGGACGCACCTCGACGACGGACGCGGGCACCTGGGTCCCCGTCGTACGCGCGCGGACCTGGGACGGGTCGATGAGGCCGCGGTCGATGCGCCACTGCAGCATCGCCTCCCGGACGCTCGGGTCGCTGAGGTCGGCGAGCTCGACGGTGTCGGGGTCGTCGACGTTGTAGCGGACGGGGACGGGCTGCCCCACCTGCAGCGCTCCGACGTCGCCGGCGTCGAGCAGCATGCGCAGCTGTCCGATGAAATCGTCGCCGACGCTGGGGCTGACCCGGATGAAGAGGTCGTACTGGGGCACGTCGTTCACGGTCACGCCGGTGCGCGACATCTCGACGACGGTGCCGACGCCGATCTGCGCCGGCCCGCGGACCTTCTTGCGCCGCGCCAGTCCCGACATCGACCCGCCGAAGGTGAGCAACAGCCCCCAGGCGACGCCGATCACGATCGGTCCGCCCGGGCCGTCATCGCTCGCGAAGGGGAGGATCGACTCGCGCTGGTCCACCCCGAACAGGCCTTCGCCGACCCAGACGAGGAGCCACGCGGAGAGGAGCAGCCAGACGACGGTCAGGACGATGCGCAGCATGCCTCCCAGCGTATCCACAGGACGCGCCGGACGACGAAACGGTCAGGACGAGACCGTGGCTCCCGTCTTCGCGAGCGCACGGACGACACCGGCCGCCGCGGCCCGCCCCGCCCGGTTCGCACCGATGGTGCTCGCAGACGGCCCGTACCCGACGAGCTGCACCCGGGGGTCGGCCACCGCCGTCGTGCCGCGGCCGCCGCGATCGAGCTGGATTCCGCCGGCGGCACTGCGCAGATGGAGCGGAGCGAGGTGGCCGATGGCCGGCCGGAACCCCGTGGCCCACAGGATCACGTCGACGCGCTCGAACGCTCCATCGGCCCAGCGCACGCCGTCGGGTTCGATGCGCTGGAAGAGCGGCCGACGGTCGGCATACGCCCCGAGACGCTCCGCTTCCCGTTCCTGCGGTCGCAGCATGAGACCCGTGACGCTGACCACGCTCTCCGGGGGCAGGCCGGCTGCTACCCGCTTCTCGACGAGCGCGACAGCGGCGGCACCGGCCTCCGGCGTGAAGTCGTCGTCGCGCCAGACGGGCGGGCGTCGGGTGACCCACAGGGTCTCGGTGAGAGGAGCGAGGGCACCGAGGAACTGGACGGCGGACGCACCGCCGCCGACGACCAGCACCCGCTTGCCGAGGAAGTGCTCCGGGCCCGGGTAGTCGACGGTGTGGAACTGCTCCCCGAGGAACGTCTCCATCCCCGGATAGTGCGGGATGAAGGGTTGCGTCCAGGTGCCCGTCGCGTTGACGAGGGTGCGGGTGCGCCACTCCCCCTCGTCGGCCTCGACGACCAGGACTCCCCCGTCGTCATGGACCCGGCGGACGTGCACCGGCCGCAGCACGGGCAGCTCCTGGGCCTCCTCGTACGCGGCGAAGTACTCCGGCACCGCGATGTTGGCCCGGCGCTCGTCCCGCGGCGGCGCGGTGTCTCCCGGAAGCTCGGCGACCCCGTGCACGTCGCGCATCGTGAGGGCGTCCCACCGGTGCTGCCAGGCTCCCCCGGCCCGAGCATCGGCGTCCAGGACGACGTGCTCGATCCGGCGGCGGCGCAGGTGGAACGACGCGGACAGCCCGGCCTGGCCGGCGCCGATCACGATGCTGTCGAGAGTGCTCACGATGGATCGAACGCCCTCGCTCCTCTGGATGTTCCTCGCGCACCGACGCGCCCGGGCGGCCCGTCCCGATTGGTGCGGATGCGGATTCGTGTAGTAGTGTTTTCACGTTGCCCGGAGCACTCCGGAACAGCGTCTGGGCCTGTGGCGCAGCTGGTAGCGCACCTGCATGGCATGCAGGGGGTCAGGGGTTCGAGTCCCCTCAGGTCCACGAAAAACCCTCGGTTCGCCGGGGGTTTTCGTGTTTCTGCGGCGTCCTGCATCACGCGAGGTCAGGCACCCACGCCACATCAGGCACCCACCTCCCTCCCTGCCTGACGCCGCGCGGCTGCCTGACGCGAAGCACACGAAGACGAGACAGTCGTCGCAGTAGCGTGTTACATATGCATGCTACCGTCGCGCGACGTCGTCGCCGCTTCGCTCCCGTGATCCTCGGAATACTCGCCGTCCTCGCCCTCGCGATCGGCGGGGTGGTCGCGTGGCGCCTCCTCGCCCCCACCCCGTCGGACTACGAGGGCCTCGACGCCACCGACAAGGAGATGCTCACGCAGCTATCGGAGCAGTACGACGTCACGGCGGCACATGCGGCAGACATCTGGACGGACGCCTACCGGTACGAGGAGCAACCGCTGGTGCTGCTGCGCGCGGACGGAGAGAAGAGCTCCTTCTGGTCGCACGCGATCCTCGTCAACATGAGTGGTGTCACGGACACCTCCGGCATGACGAGGATCGACGTTCCCGGAGCCACCCACCTCGATGACGTCCGCATCAGCCGGACGTTCGCCACCGGAGATGGGCTGCTGTATACCCCCTCGAACTTCGGTGTGATCGAGGTGGATGGCGACGATGTCCTCGCGTTCAAGTACAGCCAGGCGATGCTCGACACCGAGACCACGACGTCGCAGGGTTTTGCGCGCTTCTCGCTGCACGAGAACTTCCACGTCACGAAACAGGGGATCGATCCCGAGGCGCCCGGCGCCTGGCCGTGGGAGGCCGGCGGCACGATTCCGGACTACCCGCACACGGAGGCGCAGTACGAGCTGCTGCGCGTGGAGGCGCGGATCTTCGACCGGGTCGAATCGGAGACCGATCCGCAGACACTCGCCACCCTCGCGTCCGACCTCGCCACCGTGCGCATGGCGCGTTACACGACGTGGACGGCTCTCGAACTGGAGATCGAGCTGGAGGCCATCGAAGGGACCGCGACCTACGTGGAGCGGGCCTTCGACCGAGCACGCGGCCTCACTCCCGTACAGAGCACCTTCACCGACGGTCTCGAAGCGCTGATCGACGACCCGGAGCAGCAGATAGTCCTGGAACGCGACTACTCCTACTTCACGGGTGCACAGCTCGGCCTCCTCCTCGACCGCATCGCTCCCGACTGGAAGACGCAGATCGAGCCCGCTCCCACCGGTACCGCGTCGACCCCGTTCGCGACGCTGCAGCGCGTGACCGGCGTGACCACGGCACCCGACGAGGCACAGCTCCGCACGATCGTGGACCGCTACCTCCCCTAGCTCACCCCCTCGGCCTCAGGCAATCGCGCGACAACAGGCCCCAACGGGAGGGGATGCCTGCTGCCACGCGAAAGCCTGAGGCGACGGACGCCGTGCGGGTCAGTCGAGGACGGCGCGGCACGCGACGGAGCCCGCCGTGGCGATCTCCTCGTCCGTGCGGAGGAGCTCGAGGTTCGCATCACCGGCATCCTGCACGATCGCGCAGGACACACCTGCTCCGGGGTTCTCGATGACCACGACGGCCTCCTGGCCTTCGGTCACGATGGCCTCCAGGGTCATGTCACCGGCACGGGCATCGACGACCGTCTCCTCCGTCTCCTTCGTCCCGAACACGAAGCCCTCGCTGAAAGACGTGTCCTGGTACCGGATCTTCTCGTCGCCGCTCAGGCCGTGGAGCTCGTACGTGATGCGGTACGCGGCTCCTCCGTCCGGATGAAGTCCCGGTCATACGAAAATTCACGGCTCGGTAGAGATCATAGGAACCACATCGACGGCGCAAAGGATCACCACCGGTCACCTTCCTAGCCTGATGCCATGAACACGACATCCTCTCCCGCTAAGAAACGCCTCGCCTGGCTCTCCGGCCTCGTCCTCGCGGGCGGCCTCGTCTTGAGCGGCTGCGGCGCAGCCACGACCGCCGAACCGACGACCTCTGCCTCGTCATCCGCCTCGGCTTCCGCCGCCGCGTCGACGGAAGCCGGAACGACGGCGGGGACGATCGCCGACTCGTCCGCCGCCGCCGCGGCCTTCCTCGCGACGCTGACCGACGAGCAGAAGGAGACCGTTCTCTACGACTTCGACGACGAGACGAAGACGACCTCGTGGTCCAACTTCCCGGTGACCTTCGTGCAGCGGGCCGGTCTGAACCTCGTCGACCTGACCGAGGAGCAGCGGACAGCGGCGCTCGCCGTGCTGGAGTCTCTCCTCAGCGACGAGGCATACGCCACCGTGATCGGGATCATGGGCGGCGACGAGTACCTCGCCGAGAACAGCAGCAGCACCGAGGATTCCCTCGGGCAGTACTACATCGCCTTCTTCGGCGATCCGACAGCGACCGACAGCGCCTTCGAGGTGCAATTCGGCGGGCACCACCTCGGGATCAACGCCACGCTCGACGGCAGCACCGACGCGATCACCTTCGCTCCCACGCACCTCGGCGTCCAGCCCGCCGTCTACACGAACGAGGACGGCGAGGAGGTGCAGCCGTTCGATGGGATCTACACGGACGCCTTCGCGTTCTACGACAGCCTCACCGCCGACCAGCAGGCCACGCTGACCTCCGGCGATGTGAGTATGTGCGCACCGGGCGACACCTGCGATTTCGCCACCGGAGCCGGCCTGTCGGGGGCCGATCTCTCCGACGAGCAGCGGGACCTGCTTCTCCAGCTCATCGCGAACTGGGCCGGGATGAGCGACGAGGAGACCACGACCTCCACGCTGACCGATATCGAGGAGACGCTGGATGACACCGTGATCGCCTGGTCCGGGGCGACGACATACGACATGAGCACCGGAGACGGCATCGACTTCTCCATCTCCGGGCCGAAGGTCTACGTCGCGTTCCAGGCGCAGCAGGGCTCCGCGGGCGCCGACGTCGAGGGCGTGACGACGTCGGGCTGGGGTCACGTGCACACCATCTACCGCGACCCGACGAACGACTACGCGAACAGCGTCACCCAGCAGGCCGCGTCCGGCATGAGCGGCGGCCCGGGAGGCGGCGACGCGCCTCCCGCCTCCTGAGCGACCCCGTAGCCGTCCCCGCCGCTGCGCGTCAACGGTCTCCCGCGTCCGCGCGTGCCGGCGTAGACAGAGGGCATCCGACGAAAGGAGACGACATGTCCAACACGACTCCCCCGATCCCGCCTCTCCCGCCGATCGGCGACGGAGACGCCGAAGACGTCCCGACGCGCGAGGTGGACGGCGAAGAGGTGCTCGACGAGGACGCGGACGACGCCCAGATCGACAGCGCTCAGGCCGATCGCGCCGCCGTGGTCGGCGACGACGACTGACCCGGACACGAGAAAGGGCACCGCCTCCTCACGGAGGGGTGCCCTTTCTCGTGTGCAGCCGGCTCAGGTGGCCAGCAGAGGCGGGCGAGACGGGATCGCGATGGGTCGCGTGGCCCGGCTGACACCCTGCATCCGTTCGACCTCCTCCAACACCTCGAACGCCGTGCCATAGCGGATCGCCAGCGGAAGATCGCGCAGCCACGTGACCTCGACCTCGGTGTCGGCGAGCTCATAGACGCAGGCGACGACATGCCGCGGGTCGTTCTGGGGATAGCGCAGGTCGTTGATCACCCACTCCGACGGCGTGATGCGGTGAAGCACGAAACGGGGATCAGGAACTTCTGACATCAGTCGGCCCTCCAGGACTCTCTGATGACGAGGCTCTGATACCCCGCGGGGGAAGGGAAGGGCCTTGACACTCTCTCGCGGAGGTGCAGGAGAATGGAGGGATCGGCTCGGTCAGCCCTGCGGACGCACCGTGAGATCCGTGAGGTGCGCGTCCCGCGGAAGATCCAGCGCCGCGAGGATCGTCGTCGCCACGGCCTCCGGTGTGATGAACCGGGCCGCGTCGTACTCTTGACCTTCCTGCTGGTGCACGCGCTCCTGCATGGGCGTCGCCGTGCGCCCTGGATAGACCGATGTCACCCGCAGGCCGTGCTCGGCCTCCTCCTGTCGGAGCGCGTCCGCGAGGGCGCGCAGGCCGTGCTTCGAGGCCGCGTACGCCGACCACCCAGGGCTCGCCCGGAGTCCGGCTCCGGAGTTCACGAACACCACGTGTCCCCGCGAGACGCGGAGGACGGGAAGCAGGAGCCGCGTGAGCTCCGCCGGGGCGACGAGATTGACCGCGAGCTGCTGGTCCCAGAGCGCCGGAGTGAGATCTCCCACCGTTCCGAGGTCGACGACCCCGGCCGCGTGCACCAGGGAATCGATGCGATCGGGCAGGCTCTGCTTGGAGAGCGCCCAGGAGAGGCGTCCCGGCTGCGCGAGGTCGCCGACCAGGGTCGAGACCCCTGGCAGCTGCTCGGCGATCAGTCGCGCTCGTCCCGCATCGCGCGCGAGCACCACGACGTCGTCGCCACGCTCCACGAGCCGTCGGGCGAGGACCGCGCCGATGCCCGACCCCGCACCGGTCAGCAGGTGCGTGGCCATGTCAGGCGTTGTCAGCCGACGCTTCGGCGACCTCGAGCGGGATGACAGGGCAGTCCTTCCACAGGCGCTCGAGGCCGTAGTAGACCCGCTCCTCCTGGTGGAAGACGTGGACGATGAGGTCGCCGAAGTCCAGCAGCACCCACCGCGCCTCGGCACGACCTTCCCGGCGCACGCGCTTGTGTCCGGACTCGACGAGACGGTCCTCGATCTCGTCGGCGATGGCAGCGACGTTCCGCTCGCTGTTGCCGGTCACGAGGAGGAAGATGTCGACGAGCGGAAGCGGTTCGGAGACGTTCAGCGCGACGAGGTCCTCACCACCCTTGGCCACGGCGGCTTCGGCGGCGATGCGCAGCATCTCTTCGGCGGTTTCGGGTGATTGCATCAGAAGACGTTTCCTGTGAAGGCGATGACCAGGGCCGTGCCCAGACCCAGCGCGAGGGCGCCCGCGACGATGGCGGCGATCAGCATGAGCCGGTTGCCCTTCTCGGGTGCCGGCGGACGGATCACCTCGCCGGCGGGCTTGATGGTGCTGACCGCGGAGCTCGCCGCGATCGGTGTGGGGGAAGACGCGGGCGGCAGCTCGCCGTCGATGAGGACGGCGTCGACCTCTTTGCCGTCCGTCGTGCCGTGGGCATGGCCCTGCGAGCCGAGCCCCTTCGGCAGCTCGTACGATCCCGTGACGAGGATCTCGCCGGTGGAGGCGACCGGACCGGAGAGAGACCCCTCGCCGGGCGACGGGGTGAAGATCAGTGCGTTCGGGGCCGAGTGCTGGGTGCCCCCCGAGTCGGTCGAGGTGAGCAGCTCGTCGAAGGAGGGGCGGAAAGGCGCCGGCTCGGCGGGCGGCTCGGCCTGCAGCACACCCTGACCGAACGTCGGACTGACGGTCGGACGCTCGCCCTGGTCGATCTCGCCCTCGGCGTCCTCGTCCAGGAGGTCCTCCCCCTCAGCGGTGTCCTCCTGACTGACGCCGAGTGCGACGGCGGGATCCTCAGGCTCGGCCTCCGGGGTCTGCGCATGCTCGTCGGCGAGTGGAACCTCTCCGACCGTGTCGGCGGCCTCGGCCGCGCTGATGGGCTCCGCGACGACCTCGTCATCGGTGTCGTCGTCGCCGGAGGCGTCGTGCTGCACCGCCGGCTCTTCCACCGCCTCCTGCTCCGGGGCGCCGACGGCGGGAACCGGGACGGTCTTGATCTTCTCCTGCTCGCGCGCCTGACGCCGGGTGAGCGGCGCGGACTCAGGATCGACAGAAGTGCCGGCGACCGGGGCGGGCGGAATGACCACGGGCTCGGCGGCACGCGGCAACGGCTGCGAGGGAGCCGCGGCTTCCGCGGCGGCGTTGGCCTGCTCCTCGCTGATGATCGGGGTGGATCCCGTCAACCGGATCTCCCGCAGCTGCTTCCGCGTCAGCGGACCTCGCTGATCCGATGTGCTCATGCCTTGCTCCGATACAGATGATGCTTCGCGATGTACTGGACGACCCCGTCGGGGACGAGGTACCAGACCGGTTGATCGTCGCGGACGCGGTCGCGACAGTCCGTCGACGATATGGACAGCGCCGGCACCTCGAGCTGGCTGACGTCGTCGCTCGGGAGGCCGTCGATGCTCAGAACGTGTCCTGGGCGGGAGACCGCGACGAAGTGGGCCAGTTCCCACAATTCATCATGGTCTCTCCAACTGAGAATTTGCGCCACGGCGTCCGCCCCGCTGATGAAGAACAGCTCGGCGTCCGGGCGCTGCTCCTTGAGGTCGCGGAGCGTGTCGATCGTGTACGTCGGACCCGCGCGGTCGATGTCCACACGGCTCACCGTGAACTGCGGGTTGGAGGCCGTTGCGATGACCGTCATCAGGTAGCGATGCTCACTCGGCGTGACGTCGGCCTTCTGCCAGGGACGACCCGTCGGGACGAACACCACCTCGTCGAGATCGAACGAGTGCGCGACCTCGCTGGCGGCGACCAGATGGCCGTGATGGATCGGATCGAACGTCCCGCCCATCACGCCGATGCGCGGTGCGCGCGTGGTCGCGGTGCTCATGAGGGCCTAGTGGCCGTGTCCCGCCTCGTGGTCCTTGCCGTGCTTCGCCGCCCAGGCCTCCGCCTTCGCCGAGTGGCGGTTCGCGACGTTCTTGTACGACAGCGTCACGAGACCGAGAGCGGCGAACACGATCGCGGCGATGACTCCGAAGATCACCGTGTCGAGAGCCACGTTGCCGTGGTGCTCGGTCTCTGCGGCGGCCATCGCGATCTGTGCGACGAGGTTCATCCTGACTCCGTTCGTGGCGTGCTGTCTCGGGGGTCCTGTGGGGATACAGCGTCCCCCAGTCTAGCCCTCACCCGCGGGTCTGACCTGCCCCACGCGCGAGCCATTTCGTACTGGTCAGCTCGGAGAGCCCCATCGGACCCCGCGCATGCAGCTTCTGCGTCGAGATCCCCACCTCGGCACCGAAGCCGAACTCGCCCCCGTCCGTGAACCGTGTGGAGGCGTTCACCATCACCACTGCGGAGTCCACCTCGGCCAGGAACCGCTCCGCGCTGCGGGAGTCGGTGGTCACGATGGACTCGGTGTGCCCTGTGCTGTAGCGCCGGATGTGGTCCAGGGCGTCGTCGAGGCTGTCGACGACCTTCATCGCGACGTCCAGGCTCAGGTACTCGGTCGCCCAGTCCTCCTCGGTCGCCGGAATGATGTTGGCCACGAGTCCTGCGACCACGTCGTCGCCGTGGATCGCCACCCCCTCACTCATGAGGGCGCTCGCGACGAGCGGGATCAGCCGCGGTGCCGCCTGCCGGTGCACGAGAACGGTCTCGACCGCGTTGCACACGCTCGGGCGCTGCACCTTGGCGTTCACGACGATGTCGGACGCCCAGTCGTCCGGGGCGCTCTCGTCGAGCAGGATGTGCACGTTCCCCGCGCCCGTCTCGATGACAGGCACCGTCGACTCCGTCACCACCGTCTCGATGAGCCCGGCGCTGCCGCGCGGCACGAGGACGTCGATGAGACCGCGACCGTGCATGAGCGCCTTCGCCCCGTCCCGTCCGAAGTCGTCCACGGTCTGGATCGCCTCGGGCGTCACCCCGGCCTCGCCGAGGGCGGAGCGCATGACATCGACGAGGACCGTGTTGGAGTGGAGCGCCGCTCTGCCTCCGCGCAGGACGACCGCGTTGCCCGAGCGCAAGGCGAGGGCGGCGATGTCGACGGTGACGTTGGGTCGCGCCTCATAGATCGCCCCGACCACGCCGAACGGCACGCGCACCTGTTCGAGAGCCACGCCGTTCGGCATCCGGTGCCCGCCGACCACGCGACCCACCGGGTCGGGCAGCGCCGCCACATCGCGGACGGCGGCTGCGAGGGCGGAGACCCTCTTCTCGTCCAGACGGAGGCGGTCGACGAGAGACTCGCCGATGCCGTCCTCACGACCCCGCTCGATGTCCCGCTGGTTCGCCTCGATGATCCGGGCGGCATTCGCCTCGAGGGCGACGGCGATGGCTTCGAGTGCCCTCGCCTTGTCGTCGCTCGTGAGGGCGGCGGTCGCCCGCGAGGCCTCCTTGGCCCGCTCCAGGCGCGTCTGAGGGGTGAGGTCGGTCATCCGCCCAGTCTAGGAGGTGGCGGGCTCGAACCAGGTCCCGATGTCGGCGCCCGCCAGGGCCTGGGAGACGAGGTCAGCACTGGTGACCAGGACCCCGATACCCGAGGCCGCCGCGAGTCGGGCGGCGGAGACCTTCGTCGCCGCTCCCCCGGTGCCGACACTGTTGACGACCGTGGCGCCGAACTCCAGCCCGGAGAGGTCCGCGTCCGGAGCGATGACGTCGATGGGCTCGGCGCCGGGGTCGCTCGGCGGGCGGGTGTACAGCGACTCGATGTCGCTGAGGAGGATGAGCGCGTCGGCCTCGATGAGCTGCGCGACGAGAGCTCCCAGCCGGTCGTTGTCGCCGAAGCGGATCTCCTGCGTCGCGACGGTATCGTTCTCGTTCACGATCGGAAGGGTCCGCAGCCCCAGGAGGCGCTCCATGGCCCGCCGTGCGTTCGAGCGCGACGTCGGGTTCTCGAGGTCTCCGGTGGTGAGCAGCACCTGACCGGCGACGATGTCGAAGGGGCGCAGCGCCTCCTGGTACCGGTAGACGAGGATGTTCTGGCCGACCGCTGCCGCGGCCTGCTGCGTGGCGAGATCGGTGGGTCGCGCGTCCAGGCGGAGGAACGGGATACCCGAGGCGATCGCCCCCGACGACACGAGCACGACCTCGGCCCCGCGGGCGTGTGCCTCCGCCAGGGCTTCGACGATCACCGGGATGCGCCAGGACGACTCGCCGCTGATGGACGACGAGCCCACCTTCACGACGATCCGCGTCGCCGTCGCGAGATCGGCGCGCGTGCGTGCGCTCACGCCTCGTCCTCGCGGTACGTGGCGAGCCGCTCCGCCTCCAGCTCGGCGCGCGCCTGCGCCTTCGCGTCCATGCGCTCGTAGTACTGCTCACGGCGCTCGGACGTGGTCCGGCGGGCGTTCGGGGCCAGACGCGGGTCGGTGCCGCGGGGTGCCGTCATGAGCTCGGCGGCGGAGCTCATCGTCGGCTCCCAGTCGAAGACGATGCTGTCGCCCTCGCCGATGACGACCGTCGAGCCCTGCACGGCGCCGAGACGGAAGAGCTCGTCCTCGACGCCGAGCTTCTCCAGACGGTCGGCGAGGTAGCCCACGGCCTCCTCGTTCTGGAAGTCGGTCTGCTGGACCCAGCGCACCGGCTTCTCGCCCAGGATGCGGTAGATGTTGCCGTAGGTGCCGCCCTCGACCCGGATGGTGAACGGCTTCACAGAGCCCTTCGGACGGATGACGACGCGCTCGCGCGGCGCCTCGACCGCCGTCTCCTTGCGGTGCTGCTCGACCAGCTCGCCGAGAGCGAGCGTGAGGGGGCGCAGCCCTTCGTGCGAGACAGTGGAGATCTCGAACACGCGGAATCCGCGAGCCTCCAGATCCGGCCGCACGAGATCGGCGAGGTCACGCGCCTCGGGCACGTCGACCTTGTTCAACGCCACGAACTGGGGACGCTCCAGCAGAGGAGTCTGCCCCTCCGGCACTTCGTACGCGGCCAGCTCGGCGAGGATGACGTCGAGGTCCGAGATGGGGTCGCGGTTCGGCTCCAGCGTCGCGCAGTCGAGCACGTGCAGCAGGGCGGAGCAGCGCTCCACGTGCCGCAGGAACTCGAGTCCGAGCCCGCGGCCCTCGCTCGCGCCCTCGATGAGGCCGGGCACATCGGCGACGGTGTAACGGAAGTCCTCCACCTGCACGACACCGAGATTCGGGTGCAGGGTCGTGAAGGGGTAATCGGCGATCTTGGGCCGCGCGGCCGAGATCGCTCCGATGAGGCTCGACTTGCCCGCGGACGGATAGCCCACGAGCGCCACGTCGGCGACGGTCTTGAGCTCGAGCACGACATCGCCCTCGAAGCCGGGGGTGCCGAGCAGAGCGAACCCGGGAGCCTTGCGCTTGGGGGTCGCCAAGGCCGCGTTGCCCAGTCCGCCCTGACCGCCCGCGGCCACGACGAAACGCTCGCCCGGCTCGATCATGTCGATCAGGACGTCGCCGTTCGGGTTCTTGACCACGGTGCCGACCGGGACGGGGAGCTCCAGGGTCTCGCCGTCGAAGCCGGAGCGGTGGTCGCCCATGCCCGGTCCGCCGTTGCCCGACGCGCGGTGCGGCGAGTGGTGGTACGACAGCAGCGTGCCGGTCTGCGTGTCGGCGACGAGGACGATGTCGCCGCCGTCGCCGCCGTTGCCGCCGTCCGGGCCGCCGAGGGGCTTGAACTTCTCCCGGTGCACGGAGACGCAGCCGTTGCCGCCCTTGCCTGCACGCAGGTGCAGTGTGACGGTGTCGACGAACGTGACCATGTGCGAGTCCTTCGGTTGCTCAGGGTGCCTGACGGCAGATACACGGACGGGGCGAGCCGAAGCCCGCCCCGAACCGGATGTTTAGCGTGGTGCTGTGATCACTCAGCAGCAGCGACGATGTTGACGACCTTGCGGCCGCCCTTCGCGCCGAACTCGACCGCACCGGCGGCCAGAGCGAACAGCGTGTCGTCGCCACCACGGCCGACGTTGGCGCCGGGGTGGAAGTGCGTGCCGCGCTGGCGGACGATGATCTCGCCGGCGAGGACCTGCTGACCGCCGAAGCGCTTCACGCCGAGGCGCTGTGCGTTGGAGTCACGACCGTTACGGGTGGAGCTTGCGCCCTTTTTGTGTGCCATGTCCTGGTCTCCTCGGTCTTACTTGATGCCGGTGATCTTGACGCGCGTGAGCTCCTGGCGGTGGCCCTGACGCTTCTTGTAGCCGGTCTTGTTCTTGTACTTCTGGATGACGATCTTCGGGCCGCGGAGGTTGCCGACGACCTCAGCCGTGACGGTGACCTTCGCCAGCGCGTCAGCGTCGGTGGTCACCGTGGAGCCGTCGACGAGCAGCACGGCGGGCAGCTGGATCTTGTCGCCCTGGGCAGCCTGAACACGGTCGAGCTGAACGATGGTGCCGACCTCGACCTTCTCCTGCCGGCCACCGGCGCGCACTACTGCGTAAACCACTTCATACCTGTTTCGTTGGGGAGCACGCGGCTCCGAGAATCTCACGGGAAGACTGTTGCTTGCATGCGTCGCTGGTACGACGGGCGCGAATGCAAGACTCTCCGCTTCGGCCGTCGAGGACGACGCGGCATGCGCACCAAGGGACTACTTTACCGGATGCCGGCTGACCTCGCAAAGTGAGCCGGGTGACGGGGCCGGTCGTAGGCTGACGGAGTGACCGTTCTCGTCGACGACCCCCGCTGGCCCGCCCATGGACGCCTGTGGGCGCACCTGGTCAGCGACGACAACCTCGACGAGCTGCATGCGTTCGCCCGCGCGCACGGCATCCCCGCCCGGGCCTTCGACCTCGACCACTACGACGTCCCGGAGGACGCCGTCCCCCGGCTCATCGCCGGTGGCGCGCAGCACGTCCCCGGCAAGGAGCTCGTCCGGCGCCTGATCGCCTCAGGCCTCCGGGTCCGCGGACGCGACCGGCGGCACTGACGCCTCCGAGTTCACGGACACAGGCGTGCCGGAGAGCGCGGCGGTGGTGACCCGGCGCCGTCCACGGCCCTGACCCGGCGCCTTGGGCTCCGGAAGCGCGTCCAGCACCGAGTCGAGCAGCTCCTCGGTCGGCGTCTTCGGCCCCTTGCGGTCGCCGCGCTTCTTCCGGGCCTTCTTCGGGCGCTCGGATGCGGGAGCCGGTGCAGACTCGACGGCCGGCACCTCGGCAGCCGGTTCACCGGCCGGCACAATGGTGGAGGCAGCGATCTGCGCAAGGGCGGACTTCGCCCCCTCGGTGATGGCGTGGGTCACCGGCGGGGCGGCGGGCGCGGAGTGATTGTTGCCGTTGCCGTTGCCGTTGCCGCCGTTCCCGCGCTGCCGGCGTCCTCCGTTGCCGTTACCGCCGTTGTTGTTGCCATTGCCATTCGCGCGGTGCTTCACGACCGGGTCGTGGTGCACGATCACGCCGCGGCCGGCGCAGACCTCGCACGCCTCGCTGAAGGTCTCCAGCAGGCCGAGCCCCAGCTTCTTGCGCGTCATCTGCACGAGCCCGAGTGAGGTGACCTCGGCGACCTGGTGCTTGGTCCGGTCGCGGCTCAGGCATTCGATCAGGCGCCGAAGCACGAGATCGCGGTTGGACTCCAGGACCATGTCGATGAAGTCGACGACGATGATGCCGCCGATGTCGCGCAAGCGCAGCTGGCGGACGATCTCCTCCGCGGCCTCGAGGTTGTTCTTGGTGACGGTCTCCTCGAGGTTTCCGCCCGAGCCGACGAACTTGCCGGTGTTGACGTCGACGACCGTCATGGCCTCGGTGCGGTCGATCACGAGCGAACCGCCGGAGGGCAGCCACACCTTGCGGTCCAGCGCCTTCTCGATCTGCTCGGTGATGCGGAACGCGTCGAACGGGTCGACGTCGTCCTCATAGGACTCGACGCGCTCGAGCAGGTCGGGCGCGACGCTCTCCAGGTACGCCCGGATCGTGCGCTGCGACTCCTCGCCCTGGATGAGCATCTTCGTGAAGTCCTCGTTGAAGACATCACGCACGATCTTCACGAGCAGGTCGGGCTCGGCGTGCAGGAGCGCCGGAGCCTGCTGGCTCTCGACCTGCTTCTGGATGTGCTCCCACTGCGAGGTGAGGCGCTGCACGTCGCGGGTCAGCTGCTCCTCGGTGGCGCCCTCGGCCGCCGTGCGGACGATCACGCCGGACGACTCCGGCAGCACCTCCTTGAGGATGCGCTTGAGGCGTGCGCGCTCGTTGTCGGGGAGCTTGCGGCTGATGCCGTTCATGGAGCCGCCGGGCACGTACACGAGGTAGCGGCCGGGCAGCGAGATCTGGCTCGTGAGGCGGGCGCCCTTGTGGCCCACCGGGTCCTTGGTGACCTGCACGAGCACGCGATCGCCCGGCTTGAGCGCCAGTTCGATGCGACGGGGCTGGTTGCCGGTCTCGACGCCGTCCCAGTCCACCTCGCCCGAGTAGAGCACGGCGTTGCGGCCGCGGCCGATGTCGACGAACGCGGCCTCCATGCTGGGCAGCACGTTCTGCACGCGACCGAGGTAGACGTTGCCGATCAGCGAGGCGTCCTGGTTGCGGGCGACGTAGTGCTCCACGAGCACGCCGTCCTCCAGGACACCGATCTGGGTCCGGCCGTTCTTGGAGCGCACGACCATCTTGCGGTCGACGGATTCGCGACGCGCGAGGAACTCGGCCTCGGTCACGACCGGACGACGACGACCGGCGTCACGGCCGTCACGGCGCCGCTGCTTCTTGGCCTCGAGCCGGGTCGAACCCTTGATCGCCTTCGGCTCGGTGATGTACTCGACGACCCGCTGGCGCTGGCGCGGCTCTTCGCGCTGGTCATCGCCCTCGGATCCGCCGCGGCGACGGCGCCCGCGGCGCCCTCCCCCGGACTCCTCCTGGTCACGCTCCGGCGCACGGTCGTCACGACCGGGGCGTGCGGGAAGCGGGACGACCTCCGGCGCGTAGAAGTGCAGCTGGGTCGACACCTGCGACACGAAGACCTCGGGCAGCAGACCGAGCGACACGGCGGTGACGGCCGCGGGCTTCTCCGGCTCGGCCGAGGCCTCGGGCTCAGGCGCGACTTCCGGCTGCGCCGGGGCCTCGGGCTCAGCCGGGGCCTCGGACTCTGCGGGAACCTCGGACTCCGCAGGCGCCTCGGACTCTGCGGGAGCCTCAGGCTCAGCCGGAGCCTCGGACTCCGCGGGAGCCTCAGGCTCAGCCGGAGCCTCAGGCTCGGCGGCGGCTTCGGACTCCGCAGGGACGCCCTCGGTCGGGGCCTGCGCCGCGGAAGCGTCGCTCTCCGTCTCGACGCCCGGAGCGTCGGTAGGCGCCGTCAGCGGCTCCGCGGCGTCAGCCGGGGCGTCGAGGGCGGGGGCGTTGTTGTCATTGTTCTCATCGGCCATCTCTGGCGTGCTCCCTGGCACGGTCCACTGCGTGTCCCGTGAAATCTCATGCGGCACCCGCGGGTGCCGCGAACTCAATCGGTCTGCGACCGGCTCATGGCTCTGGTCGCGTGGGGCATGGGCCCCGAAGTCTGCTCGACACGTGTCGCGGCAACGCCGTTCATCGCATCACAGGTCATTATCGCACCAAGTCGGTCCGATCGCGGCATCCCGTCGGTCACCGCCCGTTTTATCCGGGCGGTTCTCGCCCTTTCCATAGCCGTCGCTGGGATAATCCTGAGCATGAGCGAGCAGCGCACCCGCCCCGTCGTCTATGCCGTGTGGTTGATCATCGCGAGCGTCATCGGCTGGTACGCCGCCTTCCAGCTCACCGTCGAGAAGTTCGCACTGCTGGAGAAGCCGCAGGAAGCGCTCGGGTGCGATCTCAGCCCGTTCATCCAGTGCAGCGTCAACCTGCAGTCGTGGCAGGGCTCGGTGTTCGGCTTCCCGAACCCGATCATCGGTCTCACCGGTTGGATGGCGCCGCTCGTCGTCGGCGTCGCGATCCTCGCCGGGGCGCGGTTCCCGCGGTGGTTCTGGGCGGCGTTCGGCGCGGGCATCACCTTCGCCTTCGGCCTCGTGTGCTGGCTGATCGCGCAGAGCCTGTACAGCCTCTTCGTGCTCTGCCCCTGGTGCATGGTCACCTGGGCGGTGACGATCCCCACCTTCTTCGCCACGATGGTCCACCTGGCCCGCAACGGCACCTTCACGAGCAACGCGAAGGTCCGGGCGCGCGCCGAGAAGCTCATGCCGTGGGTGCCGCTGGCGACCGTCATCGCGTATGCGCTCATCATCTTCCTCGCGCAGCTGCAGGGCCTCGACTTCCTCGGCGAGATGGCGAAGATCCTCTTCTGATCTCTCCGTGAGAACGACGAAGCCCGTCCGCCATTCCGGCGGACGGGCTTCGTCGTGAGGATCGGGGTCAGTCGAACCAGATGCCCAGCTCGCGGGCGGCCGACTCGGGGCTGTCCGAGCCGTGCACGAGGTTCTGCTGCACCTGGAGGCCCCAGTCGCGACCGAAGTCACCACGGATGGTGCCCGGCGCGGCGGTCGTGGGGTCGGTCGTGCCGGCGAGGGAGCGGAAGCCCTCGATGACGCGGTTGCCCGCGAGGCGGATCGCCACGGAGGGACCGGACATCATGAACTCGAGAAGCGGCTCGTAGAACGGCTTGCCCTCGTGCTCGGCGTAGTGCGCGGCGAGGAGGTCGCGGTCGGGCTCGACGAGGCGGATGTCGACGAGGGCGTATCCCTTCGCCTCGATGCGGGCGAGAATCGTTCCGGTGAGGCCGCGGGCGACACCGTCCGGCTTGACGAGGACGAGGGTTTCTTCGGTGGCCATGTCATTCACTCTCTGTGTCTGCATTCTGCGCGGTCGGAGACTCGCTGGGGCGTCGTGCGTCCAGGCGGGCCCCCATGATGGTCGCATATGCCCACATCCCGCCGAAAATCAGGACGACGAGGAGCACCGCGGGGACGGCGATGGCCGACAGCGCGACCACGATCTGCACGATCCATCCGGCGGGGATCGCCCAGGGCTTCGTGATCATGCCCGCGATGACGACGCAGGCCACGGCCACGACGGCACCGCCCACGATCCCCCACCACTGCTCGATGCCGGCCGGCAGAGCCTTCAAGCCGAAGATGGTGAGACCGACGAGGAAGACGACGATCGCCTCGAAGCCGAGCACCACCGGCGCGAGCTTCTGCACGAGGGTGCGCGGGGCGCGCGGTCGACGCGGGGCGGCGGAGGCGCTCACGCGCGCCACCCCGACTTCCAGTCCTCCTCCTCGGAGAGCGCGATCGCCTCGCCCGCGAGCACCACGGAGCCCGCGATGACGACGGCCCGACGATCCGACGAGGCCGCCCACTCCCGGGCCGCGTCCGCGGCGTCGGCGAGCGACGGGTGCACGGTGGCGCGCTGTCCGGCCTGTTCGACGAGGTCGGCGATGAGGTCGGCATCGCTGGCGCGGTCCGACTCCGGAGCGGTCGCGAAGACGTGCGCGGCGGCCGGCGCGAGCCGCGCGACGATCCCCGCCGCGTCCTTGTCCGCGAGGACGCCGAGCACGAGACCCCACTCGTCGAAGTCGAAGCTGTCGTCGAGCGCCTGGGCGAGCGCCGCAGCGCCGTGCGGGTTGTGCGCGGCGTCGACGATGACGGTGGGGGCGATGCCGAGGAGCTGCAGCCGGCCGGGAGACGTGCTGCCCTGGAGTCCGTCGGAGATCACACCGCCGGCGATCGCCTGAGCGGCGCCGCCGATGAGCGACTCGACGGCGGCGACGGCCAGCGCGGCGTTGTGGCCCTGGTGCGCGCCGTACAGCGGCAGGTACTCCTCCTCGTACTGCCCCGCGAGGCCCCGGATGGTGAGGAGCTGACCGCCGACGGCGAGCTTCTGCTCGGCGAGCCCGAAGTCCTCGCCTTCGAAGGCGATGGTGGCATGGCGCTCCGCGGCCACGCGGCGCAGCACCTCGGCGGCCTCGGCGGGCTGCTGGGCGGAGACCACGGCGGCGCCTTCCTTGATGATGCCGGCCTTGACCTGGGCGATCTCGGCGATCGTGCTTCCCAGGCGGTCCGCGTGGTCGATGTCGATCGGAGCGAACACCGCCACGTCGCCGTCGGCGGTGTTCGTGGAGTCCCACTCCCCACCCATGCCGACCTCGAGGACGAGCACGTCGACGGGCGCGTCGGCGACCGCGACGAAGGCGAGGACCGTGAGCAGCTCGAAGAACGTCAGCGGGGCCTCCCCTGCCGCCTCGAGCTCGGCGTCGACGATCCCCACGAAGGGCTCGATCTCGTCCCAGGCGTCGGCGACGGCCTCGTCGGCGATCGGCTCGCCGTCGATCATGATGCGCTCCGTGAAGCGCTCCAGGTGCGGGCTCGTGAACAGGCCGGTGCGCAGATCATGGGCGCGCAGCAGGCTCTCGATCATCCGCGCGGTCGACGTCTTGCCGTTGGTCCCGGTGATGTGGATGACGCGGTAGGTGCGCTGCGGATCGTCGAGGTACTCGAGGATCCGCGCCGTCCGCTCCTTGCGCGGCTGCACCCAGCGTTCCCCGGCACGGCTCAGCAGCGTCTCGTAGACGGCGTCGGCCCGGTCTCTCGCACTCATGCGCCCACCTCGATCTTGGTTACGGAGATCGTGAAGTCACCGCGGTTGGCATACTTCCCGCTCGGAACATCCACGGCGAATTCGATAGCAGCATCGGCAACGGAGTCCGCCGACGCCGCAAACACGGCTGCGTATCCGAGGGCGATGGAACCATCCGGATCCACGACGGCATACTCCTCGGCCAGCGTTTCTTCAGCGACTCGCGCGGCGTCGAATGCGGCGGCAACGGCGTCCGCATCGTCGGCGTTAGCGAAGGAGAGCCTCAGTCGAATGCGGTCGCTCACGTCAAGTCCCGCGTTCTTCCGCGTCTCCTGGGTCGCGCGGATAACGTCGCGCGCTAGACCCTCGGCCTCCAGCTCCGGCGTCGTGTCGGTGTCGAGCAGGACGAACCCTCCGGACGGGACGATGGCCAGGGCCTCCCCCTCGGGGCGGCCCGTGGTCTCGAGGACGAGGTCGTACTCGGCGGGTTCCAGTGCGATGCCGCCGGCGGTCACGACGCCGTCGGTCTCGGACCAGTCACCCGAGCGCGCGGCCTGGATGGCCTTCTGCACGTCCTTGCCGAGGCGCGGACCCGCAGCGCGGGCGTTCACGCTCAGCCGGTGGCTGATGCCATACTCCCCCGCCGCCTCGTCGGTCAGCGGGACGAGCTCGACGGTCTTCACGTTGAGCTCCTCGCGGAGGATGTCCTCGAACTGTCCGAGGTCGGCCGCGAGCGGAGAGACCACCGTGAGCCGTGCGAGCGGCAGCCGCACGCGCAGCTTCTCCTTCTTGCGCAGGGCATTGCCGACGCTCGACAGCTCACGCACGGCATCCATGGCGTCGCGGATCTCGTCGGCTGCGGGGAACTGATCCGCATCGGGCCAGTCCTGCAGGTGCACGCTGCGTCCACCGGTGAGACCCTGCCACACGCGCTCGCTGATGAGCGGAACGAGCGGCGCGGCCACGCGGCACAGGGTCTCCAGCACCGTGTAGAGCGTGTCGAACGCCTCGCGGCTCTTCGGGTCGTCCGTCACGCCCACCCAGAACCGGTCGCGCGAGCGACGGATGTACCAGTTCGTCAGCACCTCGGCGAAGTCGCGCAGTCGCGCGGACGCGGTGGTCGAGTCCAGACCCTCCAGATCGGCCCGGACCTCGCGGACGAGGTCGCCCAGGCGCGCGAGGATGTACCGGTCGAGGACGTCGGTCGAGTCGGTGCGCCACGACGCCTCGTACCCGCCTCCCTGGGGCGCCGAGCCTGCTCCTCCCTGGGTTGCTGAGCCTGTCGAAGCATTCGCATACGTCGCGAAGAAGTACCACGAGTTCCACAGCGGCAGCAGGAACTCCCGCACGCCGGACCGGATGCCCTCCTCGGTGACGATGAGATTGCCGCCGCGGAGCACCGCGCTGGACATCAGGAACCAGCGCATCGCGTCGGACCCGTCGCGGTCCAGCACCTCGGACACGTCCGGGTAGTTCCGCAGCGACTTCGACATCTTGTAGCCGTCGCTGCCGAGCACGATGCCGTGGCAGCTGACACCCGTGAACGCCGGGCGGTTGAACAGCGCCGTCGAGAGCACGTGCATGACGTAGAACCAGCCGCGGGTCTGGCCGATGTACTCCACGATGAAGTCCGCCGGGGAGTGCGAGTCGAACCACTCCTGGTTCTCGAACGGATAGTGCACCTGGGCGTACGGCATCGAGCCGGAGTCGAACCACACGTCGAAGACGTCACCGATGCGCCGCATCGTGCTCCTGCCTGTGGGGTCGTCGGGGTTCGGCCTCGTCAGGTCGTCGATGTAGGGGCGGTGCAGGTCCACCTCGCCCTCGGGGTTGCGCGGCAGCGTGCCGAAGTCGCGCTCCAGCTCCTCCAGCGAGCCGTAGGCGTCGACGCGCGGGTACTCCGGGTCGTCGCTCTTCCAGATCGGGATGGGCGAGCCCCAGTAGCGGTTGCGGCTGATCGACCAGTCGCGGGCGCCCTCGAGCCACTTGCCGAACTGTCCCTCCTTCACGTTCTCCGGCACCCAGGTGATCTGCTCGTTGTTCGCGAGGAGGTCGTCCTTGATGTCGGTGACACGGATGAACCAGCTCGACACGGCCTTGTAGATCAGGGGGTTCCGGCAGCGCCAGCAGTGCGGGTAGGAGTGCTCGTAGCTCTGCAGGCGGACCAGGCGGCCGTTGTCGCGGATGATCCGCACGAGGGGGGTGTTCGCGTCCATCCACAGCTCGCCCGCGACATCCGTGACGTTCGGGAGGAAGCGCCCGCCGTCGTCGAGGGACAGGATCGTGGGGATGCCCGCGGCGCCGGCGACGCGCTGGTCGTCCTCACCGTAGGCGGGGGCCTGGTGGACGATGCCGGTGCCGTCGGTCGTGGTGACGTAGTCGTCGACGAGGATGCGCCAGGCGTTCCCCGTGCCGTAGGTCTCCTCGTCCGCGTAGTAGTCGAAGAGGCGGTCGTAGGTGATGTCGGCCAGCTCCGCACCGCGCAGCGTCGCGTCGACCGCGGCGAGCGCGTCCTCCGGGCTCTCGTAGCCGAGGTCCTTGGCATAGCCGCCGAGCAGGTCCTTCGCGAGCAGGTAGCGGTGCGCGGACGCCTCGACCGCGAGCTGGTCGGCCGAGGGGGCAGCGCGGCCCTGGTGCACGTCGGAGGCGCCGGCGGGACCGGCGGGCAGCACGACGTACTCGATGTCCGGCCCCACGGCGAGCGCGAGGTTGGTCGGCAGGGTCCACGGCGTCGTCGTCCAGGCGAGGGCGCGCACGCCGGTGAGGCCCAGCGCCTCGGCCTTCGCGCCGGTGAGCGGGAAGGTGACTGTGACCGACGGGTCCTGTCGCATCTGGTAGACGTCGTCGTCCATGCGCAGCTCGTGCGCGGACAGCGGCGTCTCATCGCGCCAGCAGTACGGGAGCACACGGTAGCCCTCGTAGGCGAGCCCCTTGTCGTACAGGGTCTTGAAGGCCCAGAGCACGCTCTCCATGTAGCCGAGGTCGAGCGTCTTGTAGCCGCGCTCGAAGTCCACCCACCGGGCCTGGCGGGTGACGTAGTCCTCCCACTCCCGCGTGTACTTCAGGACCGAGGAGCGCGCCTTCTCGTTGAAGACGTCGATCCCCATCTCCTCGATCTCGCTCTTCTCGGTGATCCCGAGCTGCTTCATCGCCTCGAGCTCGGCCGGGAGCCCGTGGGTGTCCCATCCGAAGACGCGGTCGACCTTGTGCCCGATCATCGTCTGGAAGCGCGGGAACACGTCCTTCGCGTAGCCCGTGAGCAGGTGGCCGTAGTGCGGCAGACCGTTCGCGAAGGGAGGGCCGTCGTAGAACACCCACTCGGGAGCACCCTCGCGCTGCTCGATGGAGGCGCGGAAGGTGTCGTCGGTCTTCCAGAAGTCGAGCACCTCCTCCTCGATCTGCGGGAAGCGGGGGCTCGGCGCCACAGTGGCGGCCTGGTCGGCAGCGGGGCCGAAGGAGGAGCGCGGGTAGGTCATGGTCTCTCGCAGTGGTCGTCGTGGCGGATGCTGCTGCGAGGACGATCCTCGCGGACCGCGGTACCACCTCGCGTGCCCCTGAATCCCCTCGACAAGCTCAGAGATCCACGGACCACTCTCACTGCGGCTGTGACGGGCCTGCCCCGCTCGGTTCTACTGAGTCCGTCGCCGGACCGTTCTTCCGAGAGCTCCCCGGTGATGGCCGGATCGATGCTCGTGTGCCCATTGTACGCGTGCTCCTCCCCCCGCGGATTCCCTTCCACGTCGCAGGAACCGGAGACACCCCTGCGACCCGGGGCGGAATCTGCGACATCACGTCGTGCGAGCACGATGCAGTCCCTGGGCGACGGCGCGCATGACGAGGTCCTGCACCGCGGGCCACTCGTCCATCACCTGGTGATAGCCCAGACGGATGACGTGGTAGCCGCGCAGCTTCAGCTCCGCGTCGTGACGGTTGTCCTGGTCGCGCTGGGCTCCGACGTGGGTGCCGCCGTCGATCTGCAGCACGAGTCGCTCGCCGATCAGGGCGTCCACCCGATGTCCGGCGATCCATGTCTGAAAGCGCAGCGGCAGACGGAGCCAGCGCAGTCGCACGCGCAGGTAGGTCTCAAGCCCCGCATCCGCAAACGGCAGCGCCTCGGCCAGGAGCCGCCGCCCGCGCGGTCCCCAGCGGAGTCGGAGCAGCCTCTCTCGATCGACGAGACCCTTGTTCAATGCCGACTCCCAGGTCGCGAGCGCCTGTTCGTACGGCTCACACGTGGACACCAGGCTCAGCACGTTCTCGATCGAGTCCTCCAGGGCATCCGGGTGTCGCGGAACCAGAGGCCGAGCCCAGTGCACGCGTGCCTCCGGCGGCTTCCCACCCCGGCTGCCCGGGCTGGCCGCGAGGTGAAGGCGCGGCCTCTCGTCGTGCACCCAGAGGCCCAGCCGCCGCGCCTGCGTCACGCACGTCAGCAGAACACCATGCTGCGCCGCGGTCACCCGACGCGGATCGGCGTCGGGCAGCGCCACCCACCCCACCCGCACCCGCTGGATCATCCGCTCCGAGAGCGCCGTCTCGAGGTCGTACCGGCTGACCCCGTATTCCCGGAGCCGCTCGACCCGCGCGACTCCGTCGACCTCGCGCATCGCCCGCAGCAGCCGTGCCCGCCTCATCCCGTTCATGCCCCCGATGCTGCTCCCCATCCCCTCCGGTGCTCCCCACCCCGGCCGCCTCCTCCCATTCCCTGTGTACAACTCCCGCACACCCCCTCCTGTGCAGCCCGAGTCCCTCTCCTCCGGACCCCCGCTCGATGTCGCAGATTCCCGCCCCCGCCGGACGTTCCCACGGAGAGCCTGCGACGCGGCGCAGATCAGCGACCTCCCGCAGACTGAGGCCCGGAGCCACGGAGCTGGGCCAGGGCCGGGGTGGGCCGGGGCCAGGTCGCAGATTGGGACTCCTGTCGCAGGGGCTGCGCGAGAGGGGGCGAGGCGGTGAGGATCTGCGACCTGGGACCGGAGCAGGAAGGAGTAAGGGTGTCGGAGGGAGGACATAGCCTCGGAGGATGCCGAACTCCCCGACCGCACCCCGTGTGTCCGCGCCCGATCTGCCGCCCGTGCTGGAGCCGCGGAAACCCGCGCGCCGGGCGGATCTCCTCGCCGCCGCCCTGGAGCTCACCGGCACCGTCGACCTCGCGTACGCCACGCTCGAGCAATGCGCAGTGCAGGCGGACGCCGAGAGCGTCGACCTCACCGGGGCCACGCTCCTCGACGTCGATCTCCCGGAACCGCGCATCGCGGCGCTCCGGCTGCGGAACGCGAGCATCCGTCGGCTCCGGATCACGGGCGGGCGCATCGGGACCCTCGACCTCAGCGACGCCCGCGTGGCGGAGCTCGAACTGCGCGACGTGCGCATCGACTATCTGAACCTGGGCGCCGCACGCGCCGACGACGTCGACGTCGTGGGATGCGCCATCCGCACGATCGACATCCCGCAGGCCGAGCTCACGCGCGTCCGGTTCCAGGCCACGCGCAGCGACGAGGTCGACCCCCGAGGCCTGCGCGCGAAGGATGTGGACCTCCGCGGCCTCGACGCGCTCTCCTACCTCGACGTCCAGAGCCTCCGCGGCGCCACGCTCTCGTCGGTGCAGGTGCAGCAGCTCGCACCGGTGATGGCGGCAGGCCTCGGGATCATCGTCACGGACTGACGGGGCCGCTCGCCGCGAGCAGCTCCCGGGTGAACGGGTGCTGCGGCGCGGCGAACACCGCCGCCGTGGGCCCCTGCTCCACGATCCGGCCGTCCTGCATGACCAGGACGTCGTCCGCGACGGCGCCGACGACGTCGAGGTCGTGGGAGACGAAGACCATCGTCAGCCGCCGCTCCTCCTGCACCCGCGCGAGGAGCCGGAGCACCCGCTCGCGCACCGAGGGGTCGAGGGCCGAGACGGGCTCATCCAGCACCAGCACGTCCGGGTCGGCGGCGAGCGCTCGGGCGAGGGCCGCCCGCTGCCGCTGCCCGCCCGACAGCGCCGCCGGCCGTCGCGCCGCCAGACTCGCATCGAGCCCGACCTCCGCGAGCAGCGACGCGACACGGGTCCGACGCGCACCACGCGGCATCCCTCCCGCCTCCAGTGCCTCCTCCAGCGACCGCCCCACCGTCCACCGCGGGTCGAAGGCGCCGAGCGGGTTCTGGTGCACGAGCTGCACGCGCGGCGTTCCGTTCCAGCGCAGCACTCCGGTGTCCGGCCTCTCGACGCCCACCAGCATCCGGGCGAGGGTCGTCTTGCCCGATCCGGATTCGCCGACGATGCCCAGCGTCCGACCGGCAGACACCGTGAACGACGCGTCGACGACGGCGGCCACCCCGCCGAAAGCCTTGGACACCTCCTCGGCGACGACCACGACTTCCGAGGACGCCGCACGCTCCTCCCGCGGCTCGTGCATGGTCGCCGCGATGAGCTGCTGCGTGTACGGGTGGCGAGGGGCGGCGAGCACCTCCGCGACCGGCCCGGACTCCACGATCAGGCCGTCCTTCATCACCAGCACCCGGTCCGCCACCCGCCGCACCGCCGCGAAGTCGTGACTGATGAACACCACGGCGGTGCCGTCGTCGGCGATCTCCCGCAGGAGCACGAGGATCCGGGCCTGCACGGTCGCGTCCAGGGCCGTGGTGGGCTCATCCGCGACGAGCACCGCGGGGTTCCCGGCCAGCGCCGAGGCGATGAGCGCGCGCTGCCGCAACCCTCCGGAGAGCTCCTGCGGACGCTGCCGCGCGCGGCGGTCGGGGTCGGGCATCCACACCCGCGCGAGGAGGTCCCGGACGCGCGCGGCGAGGGGCGCCCGACCGCGCACGAGACGGTGCAGCCGCAGCGGCTCGGCGATCTCGTCCGCGATCCGTCGCAGCGGGTCCAGGGAGACGAGAGCGTCCTGCGACACGAGGCCGATCCCGGTGCCCCGGATCCGTCGCCAGCCGCGCTCGGTCAGGGCGGCGGCGTCCACCCCGTCGACGCTGAGCCGGTCGACGGCGACGTCGGCCGCGGGCGGCGTGAGGCCGAGCAGAGCGCGGGCCGAGAGCGACTTCCCCGCCCCCGACTCCCCCACGATCGCCACGCACTCGCCGGTATCCACCGCGAACGACACGCCCTCCACGACGGGAGTCCCGGCGAAGGCGATCCGCAGTCCCTCGACCTCCAGCACCGCACTCATGCGTCCCTCCCGTCCGCCCGGGCCCGGAGGATGCGTCCGACCACCGTCGCGCACACCACCGTCAGCGTGATCGCGAGTCCGGGGAACACCGACACCCACCAGGCCTGTCCGAGCACATTGCGCCCGCCGGCGAGCATGAGACCCCACTCCGGGGTCGGCTCGGACGGCCCGAGACCCAGGAAGCTCAGTCCGGCCGCGGCCAGGATGCTCGATCCGATGCCGATGGTCGCCAGCACGCTCAGCGCACCCAGTACCCCGGGCACGACGTGGCGGCGGAACGCCCGCAGCGGCGGCACGCCGAGGATGCGGGCGGCTTCGACGTGTTCGGCCACGCGGAGCGTCCTGGTCTGCACGCGGGCGAGCCGCACGTACACGGGTGCGGCGGCCAGCGTCACCGCGATGGCGATGTTCACCGGCCCCGGACCCAGCACGGCCACCACGACGAGCGCCACCAGGAACTCCGGGAACGCCATGAGCACGTCGTTGATGCGCATGAGCGTGACGTCCACACCCCGGGGCGACATGCCGGCGAGCGCCCCCACGAGCAGGCCCGCGGCGAGGGCGATGGCGGTGGCGAGAAGCCCGATCCCGACCGAGCGCCCCGCGCCGAACACCACGCGGGAGTATACGTCGCGGCCGCTCTGATCGGTGCCGAAGAGGTGCTCGGCACTCGGCGGCAGCAGAGAGGCCCGGACCTCGGTCTGCAGCGGATCGTGCGTGGCGAGCAGCCCCGGCCAGAGGGCGGCGACGGCGACGACGACCAACACGACCGCGGCGGAGCCCAGCAGGAGTCGCTGCCCCCTACTCATCGGACGACTCCCGGTCGGGAGGAGGCGGCGACGCGGGGGTCGATCAGCGGATGCACGAGCTCCACCACCACGTTGATGACGACGAAGACGAGAGCGCTCAGCAGGATGATGCCGGTGAGGACGGGGAGATCCCGGTCGTTGATGGCGGCGAGGGTGACCCGCCCCAGGCCGGGCCGGGCGAACACGGTCTCGACGAGAACCGCGCCCCCGAGCACCGAGCCGGTGAGATAGGCCGCGAGGGTGACCGCCGACGCGGCGCCGTGCCGCACCCCGTGCCGCAGCGTGAACCAGGTCGGCCCGGCGCCCCGCGCACGGACCGTCTCCGCGAACGGCATCCGCTCCGCCTGCATCAACCCGTCGCGCAGCACCTGGCTGAGCAGTGCCGCCACCGGGAGGGCGAGCGTGATCGCCGGCAGGACGATGGTCGCCGGATTGCGGGTGCCCGAGACGGGGAACCACCCCAGTCCGAACGCGAAGACGCTGAGCAGCAGCAGCCCGATCCAGAACACCGGAGAGGAGAGCACCACGAGCTCGACGCCGGCGGCGACGGTGCGCCCGACACGGCCCCGCACGAAGACCGCGACCGCGAGGGCGAGCACGACGGCGATCCCCAGCGCCAGAGCCGAGAGCTGCACGGTCGCACCCAGTTGCCGTCCGATGACCTCGGTCACCGGCAGCCGCAGTTGATACGACTCTCCGAGGTCGCCGCGGGCGAGCTGCCCGATGAAGCCGACGTACTGCTCCAGCGGCGGACGGTCGAGCCCGAGATCGGCGCGGATGCCGTCCTTGACCGCCTCGCTCACCTGCGCCTGCGGCCCCAGCATCACCGACACCGGGTCGCCGGGGATCACTCGGAAGGCCAGGAACGCGACCGTCGCGGCGCCCCACAGCACGATGACCACCGAGGCGACGAGCCCGAGGGCACGGCCGAGCACCGCCTTCACGGTTCGATCACTCCGCCCGCTCCCTCGAAACGACGGCCGCCGGATGTCAGCCGAGGCTCACATCGTAGAAGAGCGGCCGCCCGTAGAGGTCGTAGTCCAGACCCTGCACGCGCTCGCCGACCGCCGTGATCGCCGAGGGGCTGTAGAGCGGGACGATGGCCGTGTACTCCGCGTTCCACTGCTGCAGCTGCGTGTAGAGCTCGTTGCGGGCGTCCTGATCGCTCGACGCGACCGCCTCTTCCAGGAGCGCGTCGATCTCCGGGTCGCTCACCTGCGAGGCGTTCTGGAAGCCGTCGGTGTGCAGGTGCGCACGGAGGAAGTCGGCGTCTACGCCGGAGAAGCCCCAGTCGGTGAGGTCGAACGTCTTCGGCTCGTACTGGGCGTTGTAGGCGCCGGGCTCCAGCTCCTCGCGCTGCACCTCGAAGCCGATGGCCTTGAGGTCCGACTGGATCGCGTTGGCCAGCGCCGCGCGGTCGTCGGGGACCGGGGTCCAGGCGATCCACCGCACGGACAGGCGCTCGCCGTCCTTCATGCGGATGCCGTCGGCATCGCGCTCCGTCCACCCGGCCTCGTCGAGCAGGGCGTTCGCGGCGTCCTGATCGAACGGCCAGGAGTCCTCCAGCGACGCGTCGTAGCCCGGGGTCGTGCTGCCGAGGACGCTCCATGCCCGCGGGAACTGCCCGAAGTAGATCTCCTCGACCGCCGCGTCGACGTCGATGCCGCGGGCGAACGCCTGCCGCACCTTCTCGTCGGCGAAGACGCCGTACTTCTCGTTCAGGTAGAGCGCGTAGGGCAGCCCGGGGTACTCCACCGAGTCCACCGTGACGCCGGCGTCGTCCAGACCGGCGACCTGGTTCGGCGGGATGTTGCTGGCGAGGTCGGCCTCTCCGCTCTCGATGACTCCGGTACGCACCGACGCCTCCGGCTGGATCTGCACGCGCAGCGTCTCGAACGCCGGCGCCTTCGTCTCGTGCGGGCCCCAGGCGTAGTCGTCGTTGCGCGTGTAGACGATCTCCTGGTCGGCGGTGTACTCGGTGAGCACGAAGGGTCCGGTGCCGACCGTGACGTCGGGGCCGCCCGCCTTGAGCTTGTCGGCCGACTCGGCCAGCACGGCCGGTGAGTAGAAGCCGAGCTGCGGGGTGCTGGCCGCCTGCAGGAACGGCGCATACGGCTGCGTGAACGAGACCCTCACCGTGTGGTCGTCGACGACCTCGGTGCCGGCGTAGAAGTCCGCGCCGAGCATGCTCGCCGCCTGGGCCGAGGCGGTCTCCGGGTCGACGATCCGGTCGAAGTTCGCCTTCACGGCCTCCGCATCGAACGGCTCGCCGTCGGTGAAGGTCACGTCGTCGCGCAGCGTGAAGGTGTACTCCGTGCTGTCCGGCGAGACGTCCCAGCTCTTCGCGAGCCACGGGCTGAACGTGCCGTCGTCCTCCTGGAACACCAGGGAGTCGAGCACCGCGCGCTGCACCATGCCGGAGACGTCCAGCTGGCTCACCTGCGGGTCCATGTGCCCCGCGGACAGGTTCGCGCCCTCGATCGACCACACGAGCTCACCGCCGTCGCTCTCCGTGGACGGGCCGGCGCACGCGGTCAGCACCAGGGCGGTGGCAGCGGCGAGCGCGGCGAGGGGAAGGAGGCGACGCACAGGGGTGGCGGGCATGAGGATTCCTCAGAACGGACGGGTCGGGATGTCTCCATCCTAGGGCGGTTTTTTGGACCCGGTCGATCTGTGCCGTCCCGGGATCAGGGGGATGGCAGGATGATCCGATGCCGCTCTGCGGCCCCGGCCCTTTCCCCCTCGACACGCGTCTGCCCTGGCGCGACGACCGCCGCGCTCACCCCCTGCACGCGAGGCTCCGGCAGCCCGACCAGCCGCACGTCGACGAGGAGGTCGCCGCGATTTCCCGCGATCCGCCAGCGCAGCTCGGCTTCCGTCGCCGCGGCCACCACGCGATCCGGGAACGGGTCCTGCTCCGCGCGGAATCCGCCGATCTCCTGGACCTGCGCCGCCAGCCGGGCATCGCGGACGTCGGCCGGGACGTCGTCGAGCACATGGTCGGCGAGGAACGGGTACGTGGCGGCGGGCCGTCCGGCGCGGATCGCGGCGTCGAGAGCCTGCGCGGCGGCGACCGTCTCCGCCCACGGATGCAGGACCGCGGAGGGGGCGTCCGTCCGTTCGAGCACCTGCTGGAGCGCGGCTCCCGCGATCCGCCGGGCGCCGAACTCGTCGGAGTTCCCGAAGGCCACGACGCCGACGCCGGTGGCGGCGTGCCAGCGCATATGCGCCGAGAAGCCGGGAAGGCCGCCGGAGTGCTGCACGACCCGCCCGAACCGCCGGTCGTCCTCGACGAAGAGGCCGTAGCCGTAGCCGGCCCCCGCGAGATCGCGCCCGTCGAACATCGCCGACGGCACCGGGATGGGGGTGCGGGCCTGCTGCAGCTCCCGTCGCGACGCCGGAGCCAGCACGGCGGGCGCCAGCGGGTCGTCGGTGAAGGCCGAGCCGAGGAACCACATCCATCTCGCGATGTCGTCGACGGTGCTGAACATGCTGCCGATGCAGCCGAGCGCGCCGGACCCCACGAACGGCTCGGGGCGGAACGTGGTGCCGTCGTCGAACGTCCGGAACCCGCCGGCCAGCGTCTCCGGCGCGTAGCCGTCCGACGCGTGCGCGGTCCGGCGCAGCCCGAGGGGCTCGAGCAGGGTCTCCCGGATCACGTCCTCCACGGCCCGGTCCGTCACCGCTTCCACGACGCGGCCGAGCAGCGACTGGCCGAGGTTGGAATATTGGTAGACGGTTCCCGGCGCGGCCGCGAGGTGCACCCCACCTGCGAACACGGCGGCGATCTCCGAACGGGAGGCGCCGAGATGCCGGTCCACCCAGGCGTTGTCCTCCCCCAGACCGGACCGGTTGGAGAGCAGCAGGTCGCCGGTGACCTCGACGTCCGCACCCCGATGCCGCAGCCGGACCTCCGGCAGATAGGTGCGAATCGGCGCGTGGAGGTCGAGCAGGCCGCGGTCTCGAAGGGAGAGCACGGTGGCGGCCAGGAAGCTCTTGGACATCGAGGCGATGCGGAAGACCGTGTCCCGCGTCGTCGGGGCCTCATCGGCGCGTGGATGGCCGTGGGTGAGCACTGCGCGGATGCTTCCCCGTTCGGCCACCGCGGCGATGGCGGCCGGAGCGGCACGACGCGCGCGCTCGTCCAGGCCGTGGCGGAGTGCCTCCGCGGCGGACTCGGCGGTGACGAGGAGATCCGCATGCTGCCCGGTCATACGGGGACCCCGGCGCGCACCTCGTCGGCGAAGGCCTCGATGAGCGCGCGGCTGGCCGCGGTGTTGTGATCGTGCACGCGCTCGGCGTCCGCGATGAGCGCGGGAAGAGAGCGTCCCTCCCCCCGCAGCGCCGCGTCGTCCCATCGGGCGAGGTCGGCGGCGGAGGCCTCCGGATGGAACTGGACGCCGCGCACCCGCGCCCCCAGCCGGAAGGCCTGGTTCTCGACGGCGGCGCTCGATGCGAGCAGCACCGCCGCGGGTGGCAGCCGCGTGATCATGTCCTGATGGTTCTCGATCATCGGAGCCTCGTCGCCGAACGCCGCGAACAGGGCATCCGCACGCCCGGCCGCCGTCGGGCGGATGGGGGTCGCCCCGCGCTCGATCGGTCCGGTCTTCTCCGCGACCTCGCCGCCCGCCACGTGGGCGAGCAGCTGACCACCCAGGCAGATGCCGAGCGTGGGGAGGTCGCGGGCGATGGCCTCCGCGGCGAGCGCGCGCTCGGCGGCGAGCCACGGCGCGCGGTGATCGTCGTCCGGCATGAGCCCGCCGCCCAGCATGACGAGTCCGGCGTAGCCGTCCAGAGAGATCGGCAGCGGCTGCTCGGCTCCCACGATCTCGTCGACATCGATCGCCTTCTCCCGCAGCCAGGTGCCGAGGCGGCGCGGGCCGGAGCTCGCGGAGTTCACGATCACGAGGACGCGCGGGGTCACAGCGCTCCCTCCCGGGTCGACGTGTCGACCGCCGGCACGAGCGCGGCTGCGGCCGGCTCTCCTGCGCTGCCCGCGAGGAAAGCCTCGTGGTCGGGGTCCGACGCCTCCAGCACGCGGAGGACGTTCTCGTGCGCCGCCGCCCGGAGGTCGTCCTCCGACCAGTCGCGACGCCGCAGCTCGGCGAACAGCGCCGGGTACCCCGAGACGTCGCCGAGACCGTCCGGCATCGCATCGGAGCCGTCGTAGTCGGCGCCGATCCCGACCGCATGCGCGCCGGCCACGCGACGCACGTGATCCAGGTGATCGGCGACGTCCGCGACGCCGACGTGCGGCGCCTCTCCCTCTCCCCCCGCCTCCCACCAGTCGCGACGGGCCTGCGAGACGAACGTGGGGACGAACGGCACCATCACGACGCCGCCCTGCGCGCCGATCGCGGCGAGCACGTCGTCCGGCACGTTGCGAGGGTGGTCACACAGGGCGAAGGCGCCGGAGTGGCTGACCATCACCGGGCGGGTCGCGACCTCCAGGGCATGCCGCATGGTCATCGGAGCGACGTGCGAGAGGTCGACGAGCACACCGATGCGGTTCATCTCACGCACCACCTCGCGTCCGAAGTCCGTCAGACCGCCGTGGCGCGCCTCGTCGGTCGCGGAGTCCGCCCAGGCGATCGTCCGCGACCAGGTGAGCGTCAGATACCGCGCGCCGAGACGCGCGAACTGCCGCAGCACGGCCAGCGATCCGCCGAGCTGGTCGCCGCCCTCGATGCCGATGAGCGAGGCGATCCGCCCCTCGGTCATCGCCGCACGCACGTCGGCCGCCGTCCGAGCGATCGCGAAGCGCTGCGGGTGGGCGTCGACGAGCCGGTGCACGAAGTCGATCTGCTCGAGCGTGGCCACGACCTGCTCCGCCCCCTCCAGCACGGGATCGACCCAGACCGACCAGAACTGGCCGGCGACCCCGCCCGCGCCCAGTCGCGGCAGGTCGGTCTGCGTGGCCGCCACCGCCCCGGAGAGCTCCGCGACCCGGTAGCCGAGCAGCGTCCTGCTCGCCCAGGCCAGATCGTTGTGGCCGTCGATCACCCGATCGATCGGCAGGTCCGCGTCGACCATCTCAGTCCTCTCGTCCATCCAGCACCGCGTTCATCCGCGCGGTGAGCACCGGGTCCACGGCGCGCGCGACGCCGTCCAGCTCCCGCACGGGCACCGCTCCCCGAGTGCTGGAGCAGAGCCAGAGGGCGTCCGCCCGCTCCAGATCGTCCCGCACCATCGCACCGACGCGGGAGGGCACCTCGGCGAGTCCCGCGAAGACGTCGGCCTGGGTCGTCCCGGGGAGCACCCCGTACTCGGGCGGTGGCGTGACCAGTGTCCCGTCGAGCAGCGCGATCAGCGTCGATCGCGGCCCTTCCAGCACGAAGCCGTCGGCGCTGACGAAGATGACATCGTCCGCACCCCGGCTCCGCGCCTCCCGCAGCGCCGCCTGGTTCACGGCGTAAGCGAGGGATTTCGCTCCCTGCAGCAGCCAGGGTGCCGTCTCCATGACGTCGTGCCGGTATCCGCGGTCGAGGACCACCGCGGAGACGCCCCGCGCACGGACGCCGGCGGGATCCTCTCCCGCGAAGCCCAGCACCCACCCCGTCGGTCCGGCCGCGTCGATCTCGTCCCCGCGGGTCATCGCGAACTTGATCGAGGCGATCTCCCCGTCGCGGAGCACTCCGGGGCGGGAGACCTCGGCGGCCGCGCGGCGCACCGCCCTTGCCCACCGCTCGCGGCCCGGCGCGGGCAGCCCCAGGAGCTGCGCCGAACGCTCCAGCCGCGCGAGATGCGCCTCCAGCGCCTGCGGCCTGCCCCCGCGCACCACGGCGGTCTCGAACACGCCGTCGCCGCGGGTGACGCCGAGGTCGGTCGCCCGGATGATCGGCTCCCGTGGATCGACGGGGTGGATCCCGTCCTCCGCGGATTCGGCGGCCGGATCGAACCGGTACAGCAGCAGTGCGCGCATGGGATTCCGCTCTCGCAGGTTCGGGGGCCGGTCAGCCCGCGGTCAGGACGGCCTCGGGAGCCTCGGCCGCGGAGGAGTCGAAGACACGGGACGCGTCGCGGGCGATGCGCTCGGCGAGCACCTCGTGCCCGATGCCCGGTCCCGTGGGGACCGCGACGCGACCGGCGACCGCGGTCACCGGAGGAGCGATGATGTCGGACTCGTAGTACTTGTCCGATCCCGACACATCCGACGGCAGCAGGAACCCCGGGAGCGAGGACAGCGCGACGTTCGCAGCGCGCCCGATGCCGAACTCGTGCATCCCGCCGCACCACACGGGGATGCCCGCGTCCCGCGCGACGTCGTGCGCGGCGCGGGCGACGGTGAGCCCGCCCATCCGCGACACCTTGATGTTGAGGACCCGCCCCGCTCCCAGCCGGATCATGGTCCGCAGGTCGCCGAGGTCGACGACCGACTCGTCCAGGCACACGTCCGTGTCGAGCCGCGCCTGCAGATCGGCGTGGGCCACGAGATCCCGCGGTGCGAAGGGCTGCTCGATCATGGTCAGCGCCTCGCGATCCAGGCGCGCGAACACCGCGGCCGCCCGCTCGTCATCGGCGTAGGCGCCGTTCGCGTCCACGTGGAGGTCGAGGTCGGGGTAGGCGCCGCGCACCGCACGCACCGGCTCGACATCCCATCCCGGAGCGATCTTGAGCTTGACGCGGGGGTAGCCGGCGGCGCGCTGCAGCTCCACCTGCGCGAGCAGCTCGTCGATCGACGGCTCGATGCCCAACGACACCCCGGCGACGACCTCGTCGCGCGTCCCGCCCAGGGCCGCGGCGAGCGCGACCCCCCGCCGCCGGGAGGCCAGGTCCCACACCGCCCCGGAGAACCCGGCCTTCGCGAATTCGTGCCCGCGGACCCGCGCCCACGACGCCTCCAGCTCCGCCGGCTCCTCCCCCTCGGCACGCAGCAGCGCGGGCACGAGGTACCGCGTGGCGATCTCCCACGCGGTGACCGTGGTCTCCGCGCCGTAGAACGGGTCACTCGGGGACGCGATCTCCCCCCAGCCCGTCTGACCGTCGGCATCGGTGACCTCGACGAGCACGTGCTCGATGCCGGATTTGCGGTGCGAGCTCGTCTCGAAGCTGTGCCGCAGCGCCTGCCGCAGGGCGAACAGCCGGACGCGGACGACCCTCACGCGTCCTCCTCCGGGCGGGGGCGCGCCGTCTCGGGGCCGTAGAGACCCAGGCGGGCCACCAGCCGGTCGCGTTCGGCCAGCCGCCGACGCGCTCCCTTCGCGCTCGCCGTGGTGAGCGCGCTCAGCAGATGGCACACGGCCGCGACCGGGGTCGGCGAGTCCGCGTACGACGCCGATCCGGTGCGCACCCGGATGAGCGAGGTCGCGATCGATGCGAGCGGGGCCTCCTCGCTGTCGGTGATGACGACGAGCTGACCGCCCGCCTCATGGAAGAGCCGCCCGAGCCGCACGGTCTCCTCCCGGTAGCGCCGCAGGGAGAACGCGATGAGCACGTCGCTGGCCCGCACATCCGTGAGCACGGTGAGCGGCTGCAGCGCGTGCCCGTCGACGAGGAACACGTTCGACAGCGTCGCCGAGAGATCCGCGTTGAGGAGCTGCGCGTACGCCGCCGCCTTGCCCTCGCCGGCCACGTACCGTCGTCGGGCGCCGAGAAGCAGCGCGGCGGCCTGCGGGACCTGGGCCGAACGGCTGAGCTCCTCGAAGGTCTGGGCGAGCGTGCGCTGCTCCGTCTCGATGATCCGCGCCTGGATGCTCTCGGCGGAGAGGTTGGTGCGGATGCGCTCGCCGTAGCGGTCCCGCGGAGAGACGAGGTCGCGATCCTCCTGGTCGTGATCGTGGTCGTTCATGCCGTGCCCTCCCCGGGTGTCGCGCGGTAGACCGCCGTGTCGTCGTCGAGGCGCGTGGCCCCGACGAGGACGTCTCCGCGGCGGAACGCCGCGGTCATCGTCCGCTCCAGATCCCGCCGGAGCACCGCGCGCGCCTCGACGTCGAGGTCGCCGGGACGGGTCGGGATCGCGATCCAGGTGCCGTCGTCCGCCGCCACGCCCCGCCCCCAGTCGTCCGGCCCGAGCACGGGAGGGATCGGAAGGGACCGCCGGGAAGGCCGGTCGGCGGCGTCCAGGTCCCACGAGACCACCAGGCGGTCGGTGTCGGGGCGGGCGTAGTAGTCCCGCTCGTAGGCGATGCCGACGGCCCCGAGGGAACTCAGGTTGAAATGGGCGTTGCGCGAGAGCAGCGGATCGAACGTCCACCGCATCGTCCGCTGCCCCCACCGCAGGGCCACGGCACGCTGCGCCCGCTTGAGGGCCTGGCCGACGCCCCGCCCCTGATACGCGGCGTCCACGGCGGCCGCCTGCGAGTAGTGGAACGAGGCGCCCGCGGTGTCGCAACCGGCGAAACCGTACGCGAACCCGATCAGCTCCCCGTCGTCGGCGAACGCGCCGACCGCCGAACCGCCGTTGCGGGCGAGGGCGGTGAGCAGGTTGGCGTTGAGGGCGTACTCGTTCTCCGTGTAGGCGAAAACGCGGGCGTACAACGCCGCGGCCTCACGGAACTCGGCGTACCGGGTGAGTTCGCGGCAGCCGTGGGCGACATCGGCGGCCACCGAAGAATGAGGCACGATACGTTTCCTAAGATCGAGGAGTCCTGCTGCTGTGAGCGATGCTATCGGCGGGTTGCGGGGCGATCAAGGGGCAAGATACGGTTCGTAACCGTGACGACTCCTCCGGCAGTGCGCGACGCGGACCATCCTTCCGACGACATCATCGCACTCGTGCGCGAACTCGTGCTGCTCGAGACGCCGAGCCGCGACGTCGAGGCGAGCGCCCGCATCGCCGATCTGCTGGCCGCCTGGTTCGCCGCCGTCGGCGGCACCGTCCAGCGGGTCCCGCACGAGCTCGGGACGGATCTCGTCATCGACGTCCCCGGCACCGGAGACCCGGTACTCCTCATCGGCCACACCGATACCGTGTGGCCGGTCGGCACCCTGGCGGACGACCTGCCGTGGACCGAGGAGGACGACGTCGTGCGCGGACCGGGCTCCTACGACATGAAGGCCGGCATCGTGGTGATGCTGGAGACCCTGCGACACCTGCAGCCCCTGCCGATCGCGCAGCGGCGCGCCGTGCGGATCGTGCTCGTCGCGGACGAGGAGATCGGCTCCCCCGTCTCGGGCCCCCTGCTCGCGGAACGGGCCAGGGGCGCGGCCTGCGCCATCGGATTCGAGTCCCCGCATCCCGACGGCGCCCTCAAGGTCGGCCGTCGCGGCAGCGCCCGGGTGCGCATCGCCGTCACCGGCCGCGCGGCCCACGCCGCGCTCGACCCCGAGCACGGCGTCTCGGCGATCGACGAGCTCGTGGACCAGCTCCTCCGGGTCCGCGCGATCGTGGCCGACCCCACCCTGCCGAGCCCGGTGCTCTGCAACGTCGGCGTCATCGACGGCGGCGCCCGCACCAACGTCGTCCCCGCGCAGGCGGCAGCCGAGGTCGGCCTCCGTTTCCTCGACCCGGACTCGGAGGAGCGCGTCCTCGCCGCTCTCCACGGCCTGACCCCCGTACGCCCCGGCGCCCGCGTCGAGGTCGCCGTCCTGAGCGCCCGGCCTGCCTGGCAGGCCTCCGCGGCCGACAGCGCCCTCCTGGCACGCCGGCGAGGAGACCGAGATCATCCTGTACACGTGGGACGAC